>JAJZNM010000018.1:3844-13159 GCA_021852325.1 Pseudomonadota bacterium | reverse complement strand
CTCCGAGGCCATGATTCTCGCAGCCAATGATGGCACCACGGGACCCTTCCTCCTCACACCCGATCCGGGTGCCGAAGCGGGCATGATCGTCCGCTGATCCATGATCGACGAGGCGACCCTCGACGAGCAGCTACCGCAGCTCCAGTGCCGCCAGTGTGGTTATGCGGGTTGTGCGCCTTATGCCCGAGCGATCGCCCGCCGTGAGGCCCCGATCCATCTCTGCAAACCCGGGGGACGGGACACGCTCGCCGCCCTCGCGAAGATCACGGGACTCGACCCCGGGGCGCATGCCGAGCCGCGTCCTGATCCCCCGCAACTCGCCTGGATCGATCCCGCATCCTGCATTGGCTGCACGCGCTGTCTCAGGGCCTGCCCCGTCGATGCCATCCTCGGCGCACGGAATTACCTCCACGCCATCCTGCCGAACGAATGTACCGGCTGCGGCCTTTGCATCGACCCCTGCCCCACCGACTGCATCCGGCTGGTCCCCTTGACCGTGGCCGCGCAGGCAGGGATCCCGCCTTCCGGATTTTTCCCGCATGGACGGCTCGCGGAAGAAGCGATCCGCAAACGGCTGCGGCGACGCTACGAGCGGCATGTGGCCCGCTTCGAGCCTGACGGATCGACACCCCCCCACCGGCCCACGGACGCGGAACGGCTCCGCGAGATCGAATCGATTGTCGAGAGCCGCCCGAGACGCCCCGGAATCCATCAGCCGGGGCGCACCCCCCCGACCAGCGGATGACCCGGGCTCGCACCCGCCCCAACACTTTCGCCTGGTCGCGGAGGCGGGCGGCGGCTTTCTTTGCGCGACTTGAGCGCGAACGTCCCCATCCCGCCACGGAACTCCGCTACGAAACCCCGTACGAGCTTTTCGCAGCCGTGCTCCTTTCAGCCCAATCGACCGACCGCGAAGTCAATCGCGTCACCGAAACGCTCTTCCGGATTGCACCGACTCCAGAATCCATGATCGCCCTGGGTACGGGGGGGCTCGAGAACCGGCTCCGGCGGCTCGGACTCTTCCGGCACAAGGCCCGGCACCTCCTCGCAAGCTCGAAGCTCATTCTCGATCGGTTCGGCGGCCAGGTCCCCCGACGCCGCGAGGACCTCCTTGAGCTCCCCGGCATCGGCCGCAAAAGCGCCAATGTGATCCTGAATGCCCTCTACGGCGAACCCACCATCGCAGTCGACACCCATGTGTTCCGTGTCGCGAACCGGACCGGGCTCGCCCCGGGCCCGACTCCCCAAGCGGTCGAGGAGGCACTCCTCGCAATCGTGCCTGAACGTTACCGGTCCCGCGCCCATCATTGGCTCGTGCTCCATGGACGTTACGTCTGCCGGGCGCGATCGCCGTCCTGTCCGTCGTGTGTCGTGAGCTCCCTTTGCCGCTACGCCGGAAAGACCCCACGGACCCGGGACCGCCCGCCGCGCTCAGGCTGATCGCGCCGGCCCCGCGCCACTCAGGTCTTGATGCGCATGGAAAGGTCGATCGCACGGACGTGCTTGGTCAGCGCCCCAACCGAGATGAAATCCACTCCGGTCTCGGCGACCGATCGGATCTCGGCAAACGCCATGCCGCCCGAGGCCTCGAGCCGGGCCCTCCCCCGGGTCTCCCTCACGGCCACGCGGAGATCCTCGAGTGGGAAGTTGTCAAGCAGGATCCAGGACGCACCGGCCTCGATAGCCTGGGCGAGCTGGCCCAGGTTCTCGACTTCGATCACGACCGAGACCGGTCCCTGGGCAAATGCGCGGGCCAAAGCCTCGGCCACATCGCCCACACAGGCGAGATGGTTTTCCTTGATCAGGACGGCGTCATAAAGTCCCTGCCGGTGGTTGGTAGCACCCCCAACCCGGGTCGCATATTTCTGGGCGGACCGGAGTCCGGGAAGGGTCTTGCGGGTATCGAGGATCCGACACCGCGTCCCCGCGACCGCTTCGACGTACCGGCGCGTCACCGTTGCGGTTCCGGACAGGAGTTGCAGAAAATTGAGTGCCGTCCGCTCGCCGCTCAGAAGCGCACGGGCTGCCCCTTCGATTTCAACGAGGCATGCATCGGCATCAACCAGATCGCCTTCGCTGATCTGCCAGCTGAAACGGACACCCGGATCGAGGCTCCGGAAGGTCGCCTCGAACCAGGGCATGCCGGCAATGACCGAATGCTCACGAACCACGACAGTGGCAACCGCCCGTTGTTCCGGGGTGATCAGCCATTGGGCGGTGAGGTCGCCCGATCCGAGGTCCTCCGCCAGCGCACGGTTCACGGTGTCGGTGAGATCGTCGGGGACATCGATCACGGAGGGTGGGGCCATCGAGCAGGACCTCCCTGGGTTCGGGTGTGCAACGCCTCCATTACATCACACGAAGGCGGGATCTGCGGCCTCCAGAAAACCCGCGGCCTGCGCATCCCGACCGGATTCATGGTTGGCACCGGACCGGATCTTCTGAAAGTGGTCCAGAATCCACCTTTCGGGCGGTTTGACACAAGGGATCTCACTCGGCTTTAAGACAAGCGGCGATCCGGATCCGGAGTCGCTACCGGTCTCCATCATCCAAGCGTGATCGCGACTCGCTTCAGGCGACCCTTCGCACCGTGTGTAATCAAGACGGCCGATTGGGCACAGTGGAAATGTCTCGCCACGAGCGCAATGAGTTCCTGATTGGCTCGACCATCGACCGGCAGGGATTTCAGGCAAGCCAGCCAAGGAGTCCCATCCTTCGACTCCGTGAGGGAGGAGGCTTGCGCGTGAAGTTTAACCCGGATCAGGATGGTCTTGCGGGAACCCATCGGTCTATTTTAGCGATTGGAGAATGATCTCGGGTGTCGGAATGCACGTACTCGATCGCGATGATGGAACATTTTCTGAAAGCACAAATGGTTCGGATCTTGAAAAGAACTTGCGTGAAAGGACCCAAAGGTCCAGTGTCGCACTGCAAACCCGGTACCGCATGGGAATATTTGCCGATGGCGGAGATCTTGGCAAAGTGCACGACGGGCTGATCCGATACCTGATTGAACACGATCCCGAGGGCTCGGTTGCCTCAAGGGGCCGGGCTCGTTAGACTAGTTCATGGGCTGAGCGAGTGGATTCACCCCCCTCCCGACCCGCATCCGTACCCCACCTCGGCCTTCCAAAGGAGGAACACTCCATGTCACACGAACTGCCTCCCCTGCCCTACGCCGAAGATGCCCTGGAGCCCCATATCTCCCGGGAAACCCTCCAGTTCCACCACGGCAAGCATCATCGGGCCTATGTCGACAATCTCAACAAGCTGGCTGCGGGAACCGAATTCGACAACCAACCGCTTGAGAAAATCATCCAGAAGGCTCAAGGGCCGATTTTCAACAACGCGGCCCAAGTCTGGAACCATACCTTCTACTTCGCAGGCCTCGGCCCGCAAAAGCATGCCGAGCCCAAGGGCGAACTGGCCCGTGCCTTGAACAGCAGTTTTGGTTCGATCGACGATTTCCGCAAGGCATTCACGGAAAAGGCTGCGGGACTGTTCGGTTCGGGATGGGCCTGGCTCGTGCTCCAGAAGGACGGACGTCTCGCCATTGTCCAGACCGGCAACGCCGACACCCCCATCCGCCAGGGTACCGACCGGCCGATCATGACCTGTGATGTCTGGGAACATGCCTACTACATCGATTACCGCAACGCCCGCCCCAAGTACCTCGAATCGTTCTGGCATCTTGTGAACTGGGATTTCGTGGGGCGCAATTTTTCCGGCTGACGCGCGCCGTGCCGGATAACCCTGCCCCCATTCCCTCTCCTTGCATCGGCGTCTGCCGGGTCCATCCGGAGTACGGATTCTGCGAGGGGTGCCTACGGACGCTATGCGAAATCGCGAGCTGGTCGACCTTGAGCGAACACGAACGGGAACAAATCATGCGACAATTGGACGCTCGCTATCAACGTCTCGACTCGGGACCTGGCGATTGGCGATGAGGAGGAACCCGTGACACAAACCCCCGACCCGACCGAGCGGCATATCCGCCATCTGATCGAAACGCACCCGATCCTGATCTTCATGAAGGGCACTCCCGACTTTCCGCGTTGCGGCTTCTCTGCGCGTGCGGTTGAAGCCCTTCGCGAGGCCGGTGCCCGGGATCTTGCCTGGGTGGATATCCTGTCCGAGCCCGACACACGCGCCAAGCTGCCCGGAATCACCGAGTGGCCGACCTTCCCGCAAGTGTTCATCCGGGGCGAGCTGATCGGCGGGGCGGACATCACCGAGGAACTCCTCGCGAGCGGGGAGCTTGCGCGGAAGGTTCAGGAGGCGCTCGGCGGATCCCGCACCTGACCCGCCGGTCCGGTGCGGGCCCACTCCTCGCAACGATTGACCAACCGGCAAAAGAGTTCAGCCGTGAGTTCCGCATCGTAGAGTGCCTGGTGGGTCAGGCCTGAATCGACCGGAATGCCGATTTCCGCAACGGCTTTGGCCAGGACGGTCTGTCCGAGAAGCACCCCCGCGAGGGTCACCGTATCGAAGGTGCTGAATGGATGAAAAGGATTGCGCTTGACGCCGCTCCGCGCAGCCGCCGCGTTCAGGAAACCGAGATCAAAAAAGGCATTGTGCCCGGTCAGGATCGCTCGGGTGCAGCCGTGCGCGATGAGTGCCCGCCGAACCTGCCGGAACAGGCGAACCAGCGCCTCTTCCTCCGGCAGGGCCGGGCGCAGGGGATGGGTCGGATCGATCCCGTTGACGGCAAGGGCTTCGGGATCCATGCGCGCGCCTTCAAAGGGCATCACTTCCAGGGACAAGGTCTCCCCTGGCGTGAGCCGGCCCGCCTCGTCACAGTCGATCAGTACCGCGCCGATCTGGAGCAGCGCATCGGTTTCGGCATGGAAACCACCGGTCTCGAGGTCGACCACGACCGGCAGAAACCCCCTGAACCGATCCGCCATGGCCATGGCCGCCTAGACCCTGGATGCCTGCCGGAGGAGCCGCCACGGGACCACGCTTGCGGCACGCAGTGGAACCAGCTCGTCTTCGGCCAGGGGAAAATGGTCCGGAACCCGCCAAGGATCCTTGACGAGCGTGATCTGGCCGGAATTGAGCGCCTGCCCGTAAAACTCGGCGGCGAACCGGCCCGCAAAGTCGTCGAGACGCTCCAGTCGGCCCGTGGCTTCGAACACCTCGGCATAGAGCTCGATCGCGGCATGGGCACTATAGATGCCGCCCGCCGCACATGCGCATTCCTTCCGCGAGCGCGGATGCGGGGCACTGTCCGTTCCGAGGAAGAAACACGGCTCGCCGCCGGTGGCCGCCTCGAGGAGTGCCAGCCGGTCAGCTTCCGTCTTGGGCACAGGCAGGCAGTAAAGGTGCGGGTGGAGCCCGCCTGCAAAAAGGGCACGGCGATCGAACAGGAGGTGATGGACCGTGATCGTGGCTCCCATGCGCCGGGCTTCCGAGCGGACGAGCTCCACGCCGAGCCGGGTCGTCACATGCTCGAACACGATCCGTAAGCCTGGGAGCCTCTCACAAAGTGGCACGAGCGTCCGGTCCACGAACCGGCTTTCCCGCTCATAGGGATCAGTTGCGGGATCCGGATCTTCGCCGTGCACGAGCAGCGGGAGTCCGGATTCCGCCATGGCCTCGTAGACAGGCATGAGCTCCAGAGGATCGGTCACCTGGGATGCGGAGCCCGTGGTGACGCCTTGCGGATACAGTTTCGCGCCGATGATCGCGGGCTCGGCCGCGGCCTCGTGGATCTCCGCTGGACTGGTGTGCGCGTCGAGATAAAGTGTCATCCATGGCTTGAAGGTCGACTGGGGTGGGCAGAGACGGAGGATCCGCTTCTCGTACTCGAGAACCTGGGCCACTGTGGTCAAGGGCGGGTCGAGGTTGGGCATGACCACGGCACGCCCGAACCGCTCGAGCGTATGGGGGAGCACGGCGGCGAGAGACGCACCATCACGCAGGTGCAGGTGTCCGTCATCCGGCGTGCGGATCGTGAGCGTCTCGAGCATTGGGGGATGCGTGTTCAAACTTGACGGCTTGGGGAGATTGCGCGATTATATCCCGCGTTCATGGTACGTGGATCCTGAGCGTCGGTCGTTCATGCGCCCGCGAACATCCACTGCGGCCGCATAGCGCAACCGGGCGGCCGGGTGTCCCTGGGCATCTCCCCGGGACGGGAGTTTTGGGAGACGCCCCACACCACCCCATCAAGCAGGTTGATTATGTCCCACGCCGAAGCACCCAGAGCACTAGACCCCGAAGAGCAGGCCGAGTGGATCGACGCCCTGCATGACGTCATCCGGGTTCATGGACTCGAAGGGACGCGCGGCCTGATCGATGCCCTGGTCATGGCCGCACGTGCGGCCGGACTGGTCTCCCCCTGGGCGGTCAATACGCCCTACCTCAATACCATCAGTCCCGAAGCGCAACCGCCCTATCCCGGTGACCGCGACCTCGAACAAAAAATCGAATCCTACCTCCGCTGGAATGCCATGGCCATGGTCGTGCGAGCGAACCGCGCGCACAGCGGGATCGGCGGGCACATTGCGAGCTACGCGTCATCGCTCCTCCTCTATGAAGTCGGATTCAACCATTTCTGGCGCGGACCGGAGGCCGCAGGGGGCCCGGATTACATCTATTTCCAAGGACACTCCTCGCCCGGGATCTATGCGCGCGCGTTTCTTGAGGGCCGGCTGGACGAGACCGCACTCGAACGGTTTCGCTCGGAAGTCGGGCACCCCGGGCTGCCCTCTTATCCTCATCCCTGGCTCGCACCCGATTTCTGGCAGTTTCCCACGGTCTCCATGGGACTCGGCCCCATCCAGGCGATCTACCAAGCCCGATTCCTGCGCTATCTCGAGCATCGGGGCATCACGCCCCCGGGCGACCAGAAAGTCTGGTGCATGCTGGGTGACGGCGAGATGGATGAGCCCGAATCGACCGCGGGCATCAGTCTCGCCGTGCGCGAGCGGCTCGACAACCTGATCTTCGTGGTGAACTGCAACCTGCAGCGCCTGGACGGACCGGTCCGGGGCAACGGGAAGATCATCCAGGAGCTCGAAGCCATCTTCCGGGGCGCCGGCTGGAACGTCATCAAGGTCATCTGGGGTTCAGGGTGGGACCCGCTTCTGGCGCGCGATCCCGGCGGACTCCTGCGCCAGCGGATGGAAGAATGCGTTGATGGTGAATACCAGAACTTCAAGTCCAAGGACGGGGCCTATGTCCGCGAGCATTTCTTCGGCAAATACCCCGAGCTCCGGGCACGGGTGGCCGACCTCAGCGATGAGGCGATCTGGGAACTCAGGCGGGGCGGCAATGATGCATATAAGGTCTACGCCGCCTACCACGCCGCCGTCAGGCATCAAGGCCAGCCCACGCTGATCCTGGCCAAATCGGTCAAGGGTTACGGCATGGGACGCGCCGGTGAAGCCCAGAACACGAGCCATCAGCAGAAAAAGATGGACGACGAGGCGATCCGGGCGTTCCGGGACCGCTTCGACCTGCCGGTCCGGGACGAGGCCATCGATGCCCTGCCATTCCTCCGCTTATCTCAAGGCTCGGCCGAAGCGCGCTATCTCGAGGAGCGGCGCCGGGCACTCGGTGGTTACCTCCCGGCCCGTCGGCGCAACGCCGACCCGCTCGTCATTCCACCGCTCGAGATCTTCAAGGCCCAGCTCGAGGGCTCGCAGAACCGCGAATACTCGACGACCATGGCACTCGTCCGCATGCTGACTGCACTCGCACGCGATCCCAAGATCGGTTCCCGGATCGTTCCGATCGTCCCGGACGAGGCACGGACGTTTGGTATGGAAGGCCTGTTCCGACAACTCGGCATTTATGCCAGTGCCGGGCAACTCTATGAACCCCAGGATGCCGACCAGCTCATGGTCTACCGTGAAGACCGCAAGGGCCAGATCCTTGAGGAAGGCATCACCGAGTCGGGATCGATGGCTTCCTGGATCGCCGCCGGAACCGCCTATTCGAACAAGGGAATCAGCATGATTCCCTTTTACCTCTTCTACTCCATGTTCGGCTTCCAGCGCATGGGTGACCTGGCCTGGGCGGCCGGCGACATCCAGGCGCGCGGGTTCCTGATCGGCGGCACGGCCGGACGCACCACACTTGAGGGCGAAGGACTCCAGCATTGCGATGGGCACAGCCCGCTGCTCGCCTCCAACATCCCGAACTGCATCGTGTACGACCCGACCTACGCCTATGAACTGGCCGTGATCGTCCACCACGGGCTCAAACGGATGTTCGAGTCCCAGGAAAACGTCTTTTACTATCTCACCGCCATGAATGAGAACTACGCGCACCCCCCGATGCCCGCCGGCGCCGAAGCGGGCATCCTGCAAGGGCTCTACCGCTTGCGGACCCTGGGCAAAGGAAAGCCGTGCGTGCAGCTCATGGGCTCAGGCACGATCCTCCGGGAGGTCGAGCGGGCCGCCGAGATCCTCTCTCAGGAGTTCGGGATCCGGGCCACGGTCTGGAGCGCCACAAGCTATACCGAACTCAGGCGCAATGGCCTCGCCGTCGAACGCTGGAACCGCCTGCATCCGGAAGCGCCACCCCGGAAAACCTTCATCGAGACCACGCTCGCGAAGCACCCGGGACCGGTCGTCGCAGCGAGTGATTATGTCCGCCTGTTCGCAGACCAGATCCGGCCCTTTCTTCACGGGCGGTTCGTCGCGCTCGGAACCGACGGATTCGGACGCAGCGACACGCGCGAGCGGCTGCGCCATTTCTTCGAGGTGGATACCCACGCCATCGCCGTGGCGGCACTTCACGCACTCTGCCAGGATGGCCAGCTGCCGGCCGAGACCGTGACCCAGGCACTCAAGCGTTTCCAGCTGGACCCTGAAAAATCCATTCCCTGGCTCACCTGAGATGACGACGGCCCCGCCCGCGATCCAGCCCGTTGTGGTTCCCAATCTGGGCGAGTTCCACGACGTCGAGGTGATCGAAGTCCTGGTCCACCCGGGAGACCGGGTGGAGACCGGAGGCTCGCTCATCACGCTCGAGACCGACAAGGCCGCCATGGACGTCCCCGCTCCGTTTCCAGGTACCGTGAGCGAACTCCGGGTCAAAACCGGCGACAAGGTCTCCGAGGGTGACACGATTCTCACGCTGGAGACGGACCCCGCCCTGCCTGGGAAGCCGCCAGGGGACCCCAAACCAGCACCCGTCCCCGAGCCCCCGGCAGAAGCCGGATTTCCTCCGGCCGGGAAGCGACCGCCACCCCCGGCACCGGAAGCGCCGAAAAAACCCGGGCCTGTGGAGGTGGTCGTGGTTCCCAATCTGGGCGAGTTCCACGACGTCGAGGTGATCGAAGTCCTGGTCCACCCGGGAGAC
>JAJZNM010000018.1:0-3834 GCA_021852325.1 Pseudomonadota bacterium | reverse complement strand
AGGCTCGCTCATCACGCTCGAGACCGACAAGGCCGCCATGGACGTGCCCGCTCCGTTTCCGGGTACCGTGCGCGAACTCCGGGTCAAAACCGGTGACCAGGTCTCCGAGGGACACGCCATTGCCCTGATCGAACCCGCGGGTACCCCGATGACGGCCCTGACCCAAGCAACCGGGACGCCATCCAAGACCGTATCCGCCCCCGAACATCCACCTTCCGGGCCGGAGTCGGGAGACTTCGTCCCCGAACCCAAAGGATCCGGTGCCCCACGTCCACGGGCGGAGCGGCTTCAACCGTATGCGGGCCCTTCCGTCCGCAAGCTGGCTCGTGAACTCGGTGTCGATCTCGCCGGGCTTCTCGGCAGTGGCCCCCGCGGCCGCATCCTGGTTTCTGACATCAAGTCCCACGTCCGGCATACCCTCTTGAATCCATCGGCCAGCCGGGCGCTTCCGGAAGTCCCGGCCTATGACTACAGCCGTTTTGGGGAGATCGAGCGCCAGCCGCTCAGTCGCATCCAGAAAATCTCGGGGCCGCGTCTTGCCGCGAGCTGGCTCAACATCCCGCATGTGACCCAGCACGACGAGGCCGATATCACGGAAGTGGAGGCCTTGCGGGCCCGCCTCAACGAGGGCGATGGCCAGCACTACGGGATCAAGCTCACGCTGTTGCCGTTCGTGATGAAGGCTGCGGTCGGTGCCCTGAGGGCTCACCCGGTCGTCAATGCCTCGCTCGATCCCACAGGGCAGACCCTCATCCTCAAAAAATACTTTCACCTGGGATTCGCCGTCGATACGCCCGAGGGGCTGGTTGTGCCGGTCCTCCGGGAGGTCGACCGGAAGCGTCTCTGGACGCTCGCCCGGGAGATCTCCACCCTGGCCGACAAGGCCCGGAAAGGCACGCTCCAGGCCGCGGATTTCCAAGGCGGCTGTTTCACCGTCTCGAGCCTCGGTGGCATCGGGGGGACCGGATTCACACCCATCATCAACGCTCCCGAAGTGGCCATCCTGGGCGTGTCGCGCGCGACATGGAAACCCCTCTGGCGGGACGGGCGCTTCATTCCCCGTCTGATTCTGCCCCTGTCGTTCTCCTATGATCACCGCGTCATCGATGGCGCACGTGCCGTACGCTTCACCCGCACCCTCGCCGAGGCACTGGAACGATACGACGGGATTCTCGATCCGCCGGACTGACCGCAGGCAATCTGGCGCCCATGCGAACCTGGATCACGCCTGAACCCCCAGGCCCCCTCTTCCGGGCATTGGTGGACGCCCTCGAGTCGGCCGCGCTCTCGACACTCGTTCCAGCCGGTAGCAGGGAGCGGACGGGAGCAGATCACCCAGACGGGGCCGGACACCAGATCCTCGAGATCTGGAAACCCCAGTGGTTCGAGGAGGTGATCCGGATGGATCCACGCGCCGGTATCGGCCTGCCACTCCGGATCCACCTCCATGTTCAGGAGAACCAGACCCATCTCACCTACTGGACGGCTTCTGAAACCCTGGCGCCTTACCCCGCTCCCGCACTCGCGGCCTGGGCACGTGCCATCGACCACGAACTCTGCACGATCCTCACGGCGGTTGCACAGGGGCTTTGAATCCATCACTGAAGCTTGAACCCGCCTTTCCGGCTAGAGATCGAGTCGGATCCACGCGTAGCGACGGCGGCCGTGCCTCAAAAGCAGGTAGCGCCCCCAGAGAAACTCGTCCCGGCTGATCTTTTGATCGGCGGCTTCCACCCGGAGCTGGTTCACGGAGACCGCGCCAGCCTGGATGTCCGTGCGTGCCCGTGACTTGGACGGAACGAGCCCGGATGCCACGAGCAAATCGACGAGTGGCCAGTCCCGGTCTGTGGCGCTGACGACAGCCCCCGGGAGGGCTGTCTCGAGCAGGCCGAAGCTCTCGGCATCGAGATCGCGGATGGCACGTCCATCAAACAGGGTCTCACTCACGCGCAGTGCCTTTCCGGTTTCACGGGAACCATGCACGAGCAGGGTGAGCTCCTCCGCGAGCACCTTCTGGGCAGCCCGTTTTCCAGGATCCCGGGCATGCGCCTCCTCGAGAGCGCGGATGGAGGAGGGATCGCGTTCGCTGAAATACCGGAGCAGCGGACCCACATCCCGGTCGTCGACCTGAAGCAGGTACTGGTAGAACGCGTACGGGGAAGTCCGCTTCGCATCCAGCCAGACCGTGCCGGCCTCGGTCTTCCCGAGTTTCGCGCCCGAGGCCGTTGTGACCAGGGGCAGCGTGAGACCGTAGGCCTCAAGTCCCTGGCACCTTCGGATGAGTTCGATGCCGGCCGTGATGTTGCCCCACTGGTCACTGCCCCCGATCTGGAGACGGCAGCCCTCGCTCCGGCAGAGATGATCAAAGTCGTAGGCCTGCAACAGGAGATAGCTGAACTCGGTAAAGGACAATCCAGTGCCCTCGCCGCCGAGACGGGTCCGCACCGACTCCTTGCCGAGCATCCCGCCCATTGAGAAGTGCTTGCCCACATCCCGGAGGAACGGGATCACCCCAAGCGGTGCGATCCAGTCCCGGTTGTTGAGGATCCGGGCGCGCTCCGGACCGGCTTCGAAATCCAGGAACTGGCTGATCTGGTTCCGGATCGCTTCGGCAGCCAGTTCCACCCTCTCGACGGGGAGCATCACCCGTTCTGTGGACTTCCCGCTCGGATCCCCGATCAACGCCGTCGCCCCTCCGAGCACGACGAGCGGGCGATTGCCCGCGCGCTGCAGGCGCCGCAGGGTCAAAAGCGGCAGGAGATGGCCCAGGTGGAGACTCTCTGCCGTGGGATCGATCCCGAGGTAGACCGGGGCGCCGCCGGAGGCCAGGAGGGCCGCGATCCCGGCTTCATCGGTGGCCTGGAAGACAGAGCTGCGCGCTTTGAGCTCTTCGAAAACCGGTATGGGACTCATCGCTTTTGCATCCTCTCGGAGGGGTTCACGGGTGCGGGATGCCCCATCGTGATCGCACGGGAAATTTCGGGAGCACACGTCTCGACCCGCACAAGTCTAGCAAAATCGAGTAGAAACCGGAGTGCCCCTCTGCCCTCGACCCCCACCTGATGGGCCGAACGGGATAAAATGGTTCGGCTGGAGCCTGCATTGCTGATCCTTTCCTGAATCCCTTCTTCCGGCTCAACCGTATAGGCAATAGAGCGGCAGGTACCGACTGCCTGCGAGGCCTCCCGATGACCCGTTCCGTCAAAACCCGGCCACTTTGGATACTGCGCTTTCCGCTTGCCCTGATTGCACTCATGGGTTTGAGCCTCGGCGCGCAGGCCCACAACTCGATCCTCTCTGAACTCCTCAATCGCTCGCAACACCGGTTCCTGCCCCCCGGTCAGGCATTCATCCTCAAAGCCACCCGGATCGCGCAAAACCGGGTCCGGCTCGACTGGAAGCTCGCGCCGGGTTACTACCTCTACCGCCAGAAGTTCCACTTCGCGGTCCTGGCGCCATCCGGCGCGCGGCTCGCCGCCCCGATGTTCCCGCAGGCCACGCTCAAGAACGACGGAACCTTCGGGCGGGTACACGTCTTCTTCAACCATCTCGTGCTCACCCTCGACGTCCACCGGACCCTGGGGCAACCGCTCACCCTTTCAGTCCGCTACCAGGGCTGCTCGGAAAAGGGGCTCTGCTATCCGCCGATCCTCCGGACACTCGTGCTCCCCGCCTCCACGCTCGAGGGCAGGCCTGTGCCGCCTCCCGGACCTTCGAGCCTGTTTGCGGCCAATCCCGCGCGCCTCGCCCGAAGTGCACCGCTCTGGGCCGGATTTCTGGCCTTTGTCGTACTCGGCATCCTGCTCACCTTCACCCCCTGCTCGGCGCCGATGA
>JAJZNM010000111.1 GCA_021852325.1 Pseudomonadota bacterium | reverse complement strand
CCGCAAGTACTAGGCGAAAACACGCCTCCTCGCGTGCCGGGTCACCGGCGATGGCACCGATCCCATCGATAGCCAATAGATTCAGGCGGAGGCTCCGTTCATCCGGCAGCGCCGGGTGCTGGGCACCCGGCCCGTCCCGGGAGGCCACCCAGAAAGCCGCCCGTCCGTCGTCCTCGGTCGCGGCCCCGCAGCAGGCCCGGAGCAGGTGGCTTTTACCGCTCCCGGCCGGCCCGTGCAGCACGAGCAGCCCTCCCGCCGCTCCACGTGCGAGCTCGCGACAACTTTCAACCACGACCTCGTTTCCCGATACGATGAAGTTGTCGAAACGGGCACCTCCAGGATCCTGGAAGGGGAATCGAAGCTGCTCGGCGGGGTCTCGGGCGGATGACATCAGGCTTCCGCGCGTGCATAGCGATAGAAATAATCGATCCCCGAAAACAGTGCGAGCAAGGCCACGAGCCAAGCGGCCAGTCGCCATCCCCCGGGCAGCGGGAGATCCTGTGACACCGATCCGAGGGTCGCCAGAAGATAGAGCACCTGGACCAGGGTACTGGCCTTGCTCAGGGTTGTCGGGAAGATCCGGAAGGGTCCCCGCAACGTGTAGTACACGAGGACCCCGGCTGCGATCACCGCATCCCTTCCCCAGACCACAAAAAGCAGCCAGAGCGGAGTGGCTCCGATCAGGGTGAGCGCCCCAAATCCCGCGAGGATCATCAGTTTGTCGGCCAAGGGATCGAGAAAGGAACCCCAGGCGGATTGCCAGCCGAAATGCTTGGCCAGCCACCCGTCCAGGACATCCGTGAACGCGGCCAACACGAGCACGCCCCAGGCCCAGCGGAAATGGTTTTCGACGATGAGCACAAAAAGCGGGAAACTCAGAGCGAGTCTCAGCAGGGACAGGAAGTTGGGCCAGTGCGAACGGTGCCAGAACATCAGCCGGTTGAGTGGCGATAGATGAAATTCAATCTGGTGCCCGAAGTCGGGGGCTCAGGCGCCGTTTCCGGCAGAGTCAGGAG
The DNA here is from genome assembly GCA_021852325.1 of Pseudomonadota bacterium. Classification (GTDB taxonomy): domain Bacteria; phylum Pseudomonadota; class Gammaproteobacteria; order JAKAQQ01; family JAKAQQ01; genus JAJZNM01. The sequence goes on along the minus strand of JAJZNM010000111.1, from coordinate 12,165 downwards.
CCCCCCCAGATCAATCAGGCGCAACAGATGCGAGCGGCTGATCCGGGAACGGAGCGTGAGGGTGAGCGACCGGGAGGCCACGATCAGGATACGTACCGCCGAGAGGCCGGGCAGCGTGGCGAGGAAGTGTTCAATGCGGGCCACCGCAGACAGGGTGGTCACGCCCGTTACCCGGATCACGAGCGGGACCGGACGATGCTCGGCGAAGACCGCGTAACGGGCGGCGAGCAGGGTATCGAGATGCACGAGCGCGGATTTCAGGACGGTCCAGCGGCGCCGATGGATCCCTCGGGTCTGCCAGCTCGACGTGAGGCTGCCGACCCGGACGGAAAACTCCCCCTGCCATCCCCCCCGCGCACTACCCAGGAGGACGCCGGTCCAGATCGCCTCTGCGCCGTAGCGCCGGGACGCCCGCTCGAGTGTGTGCCAGTCGGGTGGCATCAGCTTCGCCACCGGAACATCCAGGCGTTCCCGGAGATCCATGAGTGGCAGGAGAACCGGCAGGGACAGGCGCCGGATCCGGTCGTCGAGGTTTTTGCGCAAGTGCCCGGAAGCGGTCGCGGACAGGATGTCGTCCGCCGGGGAACCGACACTGAGCCAAGCCAGAGTCAGTGGACGGAGCGCACCCCAGAAGGGCAGATGTGCACCGAGGATGGCAGCCTCGACCACGCGTGGATCGAACCGGACCCAGAGCAGGTAGTGATCCCGGCCATGGGTTTTCTGGATCACCTGGGGCGGCGCCTCCACGTAGCCATATTCGGCTACCCATGGATTGGACTGGTCGAGCAGCTGCCCGATGATGCCCTGCGCCGTGAAATCGGGGTCTCCCGTCAGGCGGGCCAGAAGCTCGCGTGCGGCGTGGTGGATGTCACCCGGCTGGATGGACGCCGACAGTGCCGGAACCGGGAACTCGACCCGGAACAGGTGCCGGACCCGCATCCCCCAACCCGGGACCGGCAACGCCAAGGCCGGGATGCAGGCGATCAGCCACCCCCAGGACGGCAATTTCTTCCTGATGAATACGGCACTGCGGGAGTGGGCGTTCATCCAAGCGCTCAACCGGTGACACAATGACCAAAGCAGTCTGTTTACGATAACATAACCGGTCCCGGCCCCGTTCACGGAACCCGTCATGACGCGCAAGCCACGCTTGAAGTACCGGGATGCCGGCGTCCACCTGGATGCGGCCGAACGCTTGATCGACCGGATCCGGCCCTGGGCCGCGAGCACCGGACGGCCCGAGGTTTTGGGGGGCATCGGTGGCTTCGGTGCCCTGATCGAGATCCCGACCGGCCGCTACCGGAGGCCCGTGCTCGTCGCGGGCACGGACGGCGTGGGCACCAAACTGCTCCTCGCCCTGGCGCATGACCGCCTCGAAGGGATCGGCGTGGATCTGGTCGCGATGTGTGCCAACGACGTCCTAGTCCATGGTGCCGAGCCCCTGTTCTTTCTCGACTACTACGCGACGGGCCAGCTCGATGTCGAACAGGGCAGCCGTCTCATCCGGAGCATCACCGAAGGTTGCCGCGAGGCCGGTTGCGCGCTCGTCGGAGGGGAAACCGCGGAGCTCCCGGGCCTCTACCGCCCGCACGACTTTGACCTGGCTGGCTTCTGCGTGGGCGTCGTGGAACACGACCGGATGCTCGATGGATCGGCGGTCCGCGCCGGAGACCGGGTCATCGGGCTCGCCTCCTCCGGCATCCACTCGAACGGGTATTCACTGGTACGGGCGATCCTGGAAGAGACGGGCACGGTGCCTCCGGACATCGACCGGCTATTGGCGCCGACCCGGATCTATGTACGATCCATCCGGGCGCTCCTTGAGACCTGCTCGGTCCATGCGCTCGCCCACATCACGGGCGGCGGGTTGATCGACAATCCACCGCGTGTGATTCCCGCCTCCCTCGGGATCGCTCTCGATCCGTCCCGATGGCCTCGGCCCGCCGTCTTCGACTGGATCGAGGAGCAGATCGAGATCGATCCGCTCGAGTTCTACCGCACCTTCAACGCCGGAATCGGTTTCATGGTGATCACGGCACCGGATGCGGTGGCCGAGGTCCTGAAGTCGCTTGCTGCATCCGGCGAGCAGGCGTTCGAAATTGGAGAGGTCATCGAGGATCCCGGCCATGGAGTGAGGATCGGGTGAGCTCGGGCCTCAGCCTGCCTCAAACACTCGCCATCATGGTTTCCGGAGCAGGCAGCAACCTCCGTGCGATTGTCGAGGCCTGTGAGGGGAGACGGTTGTCCTTGCACCCCACCGTCGTCATCTCGGATCAACCCGCGGCACCCGCACTCGCCTATGCCCGGGAAGCTGGCATCGCGGTCCTCCCGATCCCGATCCGGAACTACCCCGACCGGGAGGCGTGGGAGCGGGACCTGGCCGATCACCTCGCTGCTCTCGAACCCGATCTCGTCGCGCTCGCTGGCTTCATGCGCGTCCTGAGCCCCGACTGCGTTGCCCGCTTCGCCGGGCGGATGGTCAATATCCACCCTTCGCTCCTGCCGCGCCACCCGGGACTCCACCCCCACCGGCAGGCGCTCAAAGCCGGTGATCCGGTGCATGGCGCAACCGTGCATCTCGTCACCGCCGTCGTCGATGCCGGGCCCCGGATTGCCCAGATCCGGGTACCCGTCATGGCCGGGGATGATGAAACCGCACTCATCGAGCGCACCAAATCAGCCGAACACCGGCTCTATCCCCTCGTGCTCGAATGGATTGCCCGGGGTCGTCTCGCCCTCACGGCTGACGCCGTCTTCCAGAATGGCGTTAAACTTGTGGAGCCGATCCTCGTGAATGACCTGATTTGAGTCCGCCCCCCCACCCCCTGCCGACCCTTCTGAGGGTCGCCCTCCTCACGGGCATCTTCGTGGCACCCGCCGGATTCGCCGCCAAGGCCGCGCCGAACGGGCTCGTCGCCTACCAGGCGACCTACAGTGTCCATCTCGACGGAATCGGAGTGGGCATCTCGCACCTCACCCTCGAGCCGGGTCCCGATGGCCTCTGGATCTGCCACTCGGAAGCCAAGCCCAACGCCCTGTTTGGCCTGTTTGATAGCGCCCGCCTCGAAGAGGAAAGCCGTTTCCGGATCCATGACGGGCGACTGGTCGATCTGTCCTATACGCTCATGGAGCCGGGACGAAGCGCGCGTCACGATCAGGGCGTCCGCTTCGACTGGCGCCAGCACCGGGCCTACGCACATGTCGGATCCCGCAAAACCGTCTTCTCCCTCCGGGGCGGTGAGATGGACCGGCTCACTGCACAAATCGCCCTGAGCCGTGATCTCATGCTCTATGGACATCCTCCAAAGATCTTCCGGGTCATCAACCACAATCACCTGCACCGCTACCATTTCGTCGTGGACGGCAAGCGCCAGTGGCGGACCCCGATCGGCGTGTTCTCGACCGTGGCTTATGTGCGCCGGAGCCGGAAAGGGGTCACGCTGACCTTCTGGTGCGCGCCCACGCTCTACGAGATCCCGATCGTCGCGAGACAGACACACCCCGGACATCCCACGGTCACGCTCCACCTCATCGGCTTCAAGCGCCTCCCAGGGCCGCCTGCCGATCAGGTCTTGGGTAACGTGACGCCTCGCTGACCTTGGTATTTTCCGCCGCGGTCGCGGTAGGAGGTCTCACAGGGATCGTCCGCCTCGAGGAACAGCATCTGCGCGACCCCCTCGTTGGCATACACTTTTGCCGGGAGCGGTGTCGTGTTTGAAAACTCGAGCGTCACATGCCCTTCCCATTCCGGTTCGAGCGGGGTCACGTTCACGATGATCCCGCAGCGTGCATAGGTCGACTTCCCGAGACAGATGGTGAGAACCGAGCGGGGGATGCGGAAATATTCCACCGTACGGGCCAGGGCGAAAGAGTTCGGCGGAATGATGCAGACGGGTCCCTGGAAGTCGACAAAGCTGGTCGGCGAGAAGCTTTTGGGATCGACGACGGCCGAGTTGATGTTGGTGAAGATTTTGAACTCGTCGGCACACCGGACATCATATCCATAGCTCGAGGTCCCGAAGGACACCACCTTCCCGTCCGGACGCTCCCGGACCTGTCCGGGTTCAAAAGGCTCGATCATGCGATCACGCAGCGCCCGTTCACGGATCCAGCGGTCCGATTTCAGTCCCATCTCAGTTGCCCTCAATAATGATCTCGGGGGGTGGTGCCCGTGTGTGCAAAACTGAAGCGAGGCTCGCCCCCGTGCGGTGTGCGAGCATCACGAATGCCTGCGCCAGTGCGGATGCGGGATCCGTGGCCACAGGGGGTGCTCCCCGGTCCATTTGCTCGCAAAGGCCCGGGACGAGTGGCAGTTCTCCGAGCCAGCGAACACCGCATTCCCGGGCCAGGGCCTCACCCCCTCCGTGCCCGAAGATCCGGGCCACATGACCACACTCGGGACAATGGTATTGCGACATGTTCTCCACGATGCCGAGGATGGGAACCTCGACTTTCTCGAAGAGCCGGATCCCGCGCCGCGCATCCAGGACCGCGATGTCCTGTGGCGTGGTCACCACGACAGCACCACTCAGGGGGACCCGCTGGGCCAGGGTGAGCTGGATGTCACCCGTCCCGGGCGGCAGGTCGATCACGAGGTAGTCGAGTTCGGGCCACCGCGTCTGATAGAGGAGTTGCTGCAGCGCCTGGGTGACCATCGGTCCCCGCCAGATCATGGCCTGGTTGACATCGACCAAAAAACCGATGCTCATGAGCGCGATCCCATGCCGGTTCAAGGGTTCGATTTTCTGGCCATCCGTTTCGGGACGTTCACCGGGAGCGACGCCGAACATGGCAGGCTGACTCGGGCCGTAGATGTCGGCGTCGAGCAGGCCGACCCGGGCGCCCAATGCCCGAAGGCCCAACGCGAGGTTGGCTGCAACCGTCGATTTGCCGACGCCGCCCTTGGCAGAGGCCACGGCAACGAGGTTCCGGACACCTGGCGGGATGGGCTGATTCCGGCTCTCGGGGAAGCCCTGAATCTCGAAACCGACCGTGACCGTGACCGGTCGGCCGATGGCCGCCTCGAGCGCCCGGGAAACCGGTCCGGCATAGAGGGATTCGGCTCCCCGTACCGGATAGCCGAGCGTGAGCCTGAACGCATCGGTTCCATCGTGGCGGCCGGACCATTCGAGACGGGCGGTATGGGCCATCGGTTCCGCCAGGACGGGACTCGGGAGGGACTCGGCCAAAGCCGAGAGGACTTCTGGATTCAGTGGTTGATCCCGCATCATCCCCCCCAATGATCCGGTCTGCCGGAGTCGTCGACCCCATTTCAGCTTGAGGCCGGTTCGGGCACGGCTACGCTCCTCGCCGTCTCCCGCGACAGATCGTGTGCCAGCCAAGTATAGACCGTTGGCACCATGAAGAGCGTGAAAGCCGTGCCGATGACCAAACCCGTGGCCAGAACCAGCCCGATATCGTAGCGGCTGGCCGCACCGGCACCGGCCGCAAAGATGAGGGGCAGGACGCCGATCACCATGGCAGCGGTCGTCATCAGGATCGGTCTCAGGCGGGTCGTCGCTGCCCGCTCAATGGCCTCCCGCCGGCTCAACCCCTCGGTGCGCTGGAGTTCATTGGCGAACTGGGTCATCAGGATGCCGTGCTTGCTGATGAGCCCGATCAGGGTAATCAGCCCGATCTGCGTGTAGATGTTGACCGAGGCGAATCCCAGGTTGAGGAAGAGGAGTGCGCCCGAGATCGACATCGGGACACTCACGAGGACGATCAGGGGATCACGGAAACTCTCGAACAGGCCGGCCAGCACCAGGAAAATGACCACGAGGGCGAAGAAAAAGGTCACCATCAGCGCGCTGCCCTGTTTTTCATATTGTCGGGACAACCCGGCATAGTGGAGACCATATCCCTTGGGCAGGATCCTGTGGGCGGCCGTCTTGAGGAATCCGAGGGCCTGCCCGAGGGAAACACCCGGCATGGGTACGCCATCGAGCTCGGTCGAGTTCATCTGGTCAAACCGGTCGAGGGCATTGGGTTCAACCTGGGGCGTCAGCTTCACGAAGTTGCCCAGGGGGACCAGGGTCCCGTTGCCCGCCGCCACCTCGTAGTGTGCGAGCTGCGAGATGTGGAAGCGGTCCTTCTGAACCACCTGCGGGATGACCCGGTAGCTTTCGCCCTCGAGGCTGAAATGGTCGATGTAACCGCCACTCATGAGATTGGCTAGGGCTGATCCCACCTCGCTCATGGTGATCCCCATCTCGGCCGCGAGTGCCCGGTTGACCCGGATCTCATATTGCGGATCATCGAACTTGAGGCTCGTATCCGCGTAGGCGAAAAGCCCGCTTTTGATCGCCGCCTCCTTCAGGCGGTCGGCCGCCCGGTAAAGTGCCGGATAACTCTGGGTGGTCGTAATCTCGAGCTCGACCGGCGTCCCGCCACCGGTTCCAGGAAGCGCGGGCGGCAGCAGGGCAAACCCGTTGAGGCCCGGGAGATCCGAAACCGCCTGCTGGATTTTCGGCTGGATCATTTGAGCGCTGAGGCTGCGGCGGCTTCTCGGTGCGAGCGTCACTCCCGCAAAAAGCGAGTTCCCGCCGCCAAACCCGGCGCCCATGAAATAGTGCTCGACGCCCGGGATCTTGTTGAAAATGCCTTTCAGTGCCTTGATATACGCTTCGAGGTAGCCGAGCGTCGCGGTCTGGCTGCCACTCGCCTGCACAAACACGATGCCTTGATCTTCTGTCGGTGCGAGCTCATGGTGCGCTCCCTGATAGAGCATCCAGATGCTGGCAAGGACGATGAGCCCGACGACGCCCGCCACCCAGCGCACCTCGAGTGCCCCGTGGAGTACCCGGCCGTAGAGGGTGTGGACCCGGTCAAACAGCCGGTCGAGCGTCCGGGCGAGGGGGGATTCTGCATCGGAGCGCCGGAGCAGCTTCGAGCACATCATGGGCGAGAGCGTGAGCGCCAGAAAGCCGGAAATGAGGACCGCGCCGGCGAGCGTGAAGGCGAACTCCCGGAACAGGCTTCCCGTGATGCCGGTGAGAAAACCGATGGGGGCATAGACCGCGGCTAGCGTCAGGGTCATGCCGATCACCGGCGCACCGATCTCCCGCCCGCCGATCAGCGCCGCCTGGAGCGGGGAATGGCCTTCCTCGATATGCCGATGGATGTTCTCGACAACCACGATGGCATCATCAACAACCAGTCCGATCGCGAGCACGAGTGCGAGGAGCGTGAGCAGGTTCAGCGTGTAACCGAGCACCCACATCAGAAACACGACGCCGATCAGGGAGAGCGGGATCGTGACCACCGGGATCAGGACTGCGCGCATCGAACCGAGAAAGAGGAAAATGACAGCGATCACGATCAGGGCCGTCTCGAGGATGGTCATGATGACATCGTGGATCGCACTCCTGATGAACTGACTCGCGTCAAAAGCCATGGCCACGTGCATCGAGGGCGGAAGTTCTGCGCGGATCGAGGGGAGCAGTTTGCGGATCGCGGTTGCGACAGACAGGGGATTCGCATTGGGTGCCGTGTTGATCGCGATGGCGACAGCCTCGCGGCCATCGAAAATGAACTGCCCATTGTCATTCTCGGCACCGAGCTCGACACGGCCGAGTTGGCCCAGGCGGACCAGGGCGTGTCCGGATTGAAACACCACGAGACGCTTGAATTGCCGGACGGAGTGGAGGCCGGTTGCGGCATTCACGTTGATCGCGATGTCACGGGACTTGGTGCGGCCAACAGCCGCGATGAAGTTGTTCGATGCGATCGCCGCGACCACCTGTGCCGGGGTCAGGTGGTAGGCCATGAGCCGGTCGGGATTGAGCCAGATCCGCATCGCGAAAGGGGATCCGAGAATCGACGCCGAGGCCACTCCATTGACCGACTCGAGCTGGGGATCAACGACCCGGGTGAGGTAATCCGCGATCGCGGGCTGGGTCATCTCGTGACTGTAAAAACTGAGATACATGAGCGAGGTCCGTTCACCGGTCGAAACCTGGATGACCGGAGACTGGCTCGCGACCGGCAGGACGTTGCGGACCTGGTTCACGGCCGCGGTGATCTCGGTCAGCGCCTTGTCGGCGCTGTAGTTGAGATGCATGTGTGCGTTGATGGAACTCGATCCCTGGCTGCTCGATGAGGTGAGATAGGCAATCCCCTGGGTCGCCGCGATGGCCCGTTCGAGCGGGGTCGTGACGAATCCCTGCATGAGCTGGGCACTCGCACCCGGATAGGCCGTGGTCACGTTCACGACCGTGGTCTTGGTCTTCGGGTACTGGCGCAGGCCGATTTCGAAAATCGACCGGAAACCCAGGAAAAAAACCAGAAGCGCCAGGACGGAGGCCAAAACCGGCCGTTCAATGAAATAGTCGGTCCATTTCATGGCGATGGGCGACCGGTTTTGGAGGTCATGAGCGGAATACGGTTGTTGACCCGGATCGTCGCGCCCTCATGAAGCTTGACCTGCCCTTGGGTCACGACGACCATGCCGGGTTTGAGGCCCGAGCGGATGGCGACCCAGGGTCCGCGACTCCTGCCCGGTGTCACAAAAACCTCCTTCACCAAGGGACTGTCTCCGGCCCCGGGCTTTGCGGGATCCGATACGGCCTGGGCCTTGGGGGGGGAAACCACCCAGACCGTGTCCCCATAGAGGCTGTAGCTCAGGGCAATCCGCGGAATCGCGAGCACCGGGCTGCGTCTGCGACTCAATACCTTGACGCGTCCAAACATTCCGGGCCTGAGAAGGCCTGCACGATTCGACACGACAGCCAGGGCATGGACCAGGCGGGTCGTCGGGTTGACGGTCGGTGCGAGCGCCTTGAGCCGGCCATGGAACCGGCGCCCGGGGTAGGCGGGGACTTGGACCACGATCCTTTGTCCGACATGCAGGTCCGGGAAATTCTCTTCCGGCAGGCGGAACGAGACATAGAGCGGGTCGAGCCTCGTGAGTGAGACCACGGCGGTGCCGGCCGTGAGGTACTGGCCGAGGTCCACAAGACGGATACCGAGAAACCCGCTGAAAGGCGCCAGGATCGCCATCTTGGCCACAACCGCCGCCTCGGATTGGGCTTGGGCGCGCGCCGTGCGGTAGGCCGCGAGGGCGAGATCATAGTCCGAGCGCGAGGTGAGATTCTGCCCGAGGAGTTCCTTCTGGCGCTCGAGCTGGATTCGGTCGAGGGTCGAGGTGGCCTCGAGCGAGCGGAGCGTGGCCACTTCTTCCGCATCGTCGAGTTGGACAAGACGCGTTCCCTGCCGGACAAACTCACCGGAATGAAAAAAAATCCCGGTGACCTTCCCGGCCAGTTCTGGCGACAGGGTCACGGTCTCGACCGCTTCGAGGTTTCCGACCGCGCGGAGAGCATGCCGCCAGAGGAAGCGCCGGACTGGGCTCGTTGCGACGGTGACCGGGGGCGGGATGAAATGCCGGTAAAACGATGCAATTGCCTGATTCCGATAGAGATTGAAACCCCACAAGGCTCCGAAGAGGAGCACGATCACAGAGAGCACGATCAGGGGAATGCGCTTCAGTTTCATAGTGGCTACCGTTCGAACGATGTCAGGGCGATGGATCTCGAGGTCTAATTATACAGTACTATATCAGTATATCAGTTATCCCGGTCGTCAAACCCCTGTCTGGCACCCGGCATCGTCGGGTTTCAATCCCTGAGCAGGTCTTCCACAAGCACCTCGTGGCGCCTGAGTCGGAACTCCGCGTGCACCCTTTTCCGGATCCTGAGATCCGCATCCACGAACCAACTCACGCGCAAGGGCCAGTTGAGGACGGGAACGAGACAGCCATAGCGGCGAAAAAGCCGCCGCTCCCCGTCACAGAGGAGCTTCAGTGAGAGACCGTAGCGTTGCTTGAAAAGTTCATGGCGGGCTGAGGGGTCGGGACTCACCCCCACAAGCACGTAGCCACGGTCCGCGAGCGCGCGGTACGAGGCATCGAGACGACAGACTTCGCGCGTGCAGACCGGGGTGAAATCACCGGGGTAGAAGCAGAGGATCGTGCCACGTTGACCGCCATCGCGGCTCAGCCGAAAGCAGGCTCCCGTCTCGTCCGGGCATTCAAAATCGGGAGCCGCCGCCCCGGTTTTCAGCACGGGCGACTCTCCAAACCCACCGATGGGAATCCGGATTTCAGGCAACCGGGTCGAGCTCCCGGAGTGCACTCCGGGAGCCACAGAGAAGACCCGTCCACAACCCCTCCGAGCCCTCGTGGCGTCAAACACGGTATCCTATTGTGCAAAGACCCTCCCCTCGGATCCCCGACCCGCCTCGTGTCCAGCCCGCGCGAACTGCTCGTCACCACCGCGCTTCCGTACGCCAACGGACCCCTTCACCTCGGGCACCTCCTCGAATCCATCCAGGCCGACATCTGGGTCCGCAGCCTGCGCCTCGCAGGACATCAGGTATCCTTCGTCTGCGCAGATGACGCGCATGGAACGCCGATCATGCTCAAGGCCCAGGCCGAGGGAATCGGTCCCGAGACCCTGATCGGGAGAATGCAGGCTGAACATGCAGGGGATTTGGCCCGGTTTGCCATTTCGCTCGACCATTACCATACCACCCATTCGCCCGAAAATCACGATCTCGTGCTGGCGTTCTACCACGCCCTCAAACAAGGTGGCCACCTGAAGGTCCGGACGATCCGGCAGATGTACGATCCCAAGGCACGCCTGTTCCTGCCGGACCGCTACATCCGCGGCACCTGTCCACGCTGCGGGACGCCCGACCAGTATGGAGACAGTTGTGAGCATTGCGGGGCGAGCTACGAACCCACCGACCTCCTCGACCCGCGCTCCAGCCTGACCGGACTTTCCCCCGAAGCCCGCGAGACCGAGCACGTTTTCGTGAGACTCGAGGATTTCAAGACGCGCCTCGAGACGTTCGTCCACGAGGGCCTCATCGACCGGGGCGTCCGGCGCAAACTCGATGAATGGCTCCACCAGGGACTCAAGGACTGGGACATCACACGTGATGCGCCGTATTTCGGTTTCCCGATTCCCGGTCGAGTGGATCAATATTTCTATGTGTGGCTGGATGCCCCGATCGGCTACCTGGCCAGCTTCCAGTGCCTGACCGAACGACGACCCGATCTTGATTTCCAGCACTACCTCAAGCCGGACTCTCCCACCGAGCTCTACCACTTCATTGGGAAAGACATCATCTATTTCCACGCCCTCTTCTGGCCGGCACTCCTTGCGGCATCAGGCCTGAGACTCCCGACCAGCCTCTGGGTCCACGGTTTTCTCACCGTGGACGGCCAGAAAATGTCGAAGTCCCGGGGCACCTTTCTCACCGCCCGCGAGTTCGCGGAAGACCTGCCTCCCGAGGCCCTGAGGTATTACTTTGCCCTCAAGCTCTCGGCCGGGATCGAGGACATTGACCTCAGTCTCGATGACCTCATCCAGCGCTATAACAGCGACCTGGTCGGCAAGTTCATCAATCTCGCAGCCCGATCAGCCCCGTTCCTCGGACGGGATGGCACACCGCGCCTTGCCGCCACCCTCCCTGCCCCGGCACTCTACAAGAGCTTCCTGGATGAGGGGAAGACCATCGTGTCCGACTACGAAGCACGCGAATACGCGGCCGCACTCCGCCGGATCCTCGATCTCACCGACCGTGCGAACCAGTATTTTGCGAATAGCGCACCCTGGATCGTCGTGCGGACCGATCCGGAGCAGGCCCGTGCCATTGCGACCCAGACCCTCAATCTCTTCCGCCTGCTCGCCGGCTATCTCAAGCCGATCCTCCCCGAACTCACCCAAAGGATCGAGTCCTGGCTCGAGGCACCCATCAGCCGGTGGGACGCACTCGACACCCCTCTGCTCGACCGGCCGGTCGCACCCTACGCGCCGCTTTTGACCCGCCTTGCGCCCCGGACGATCGTATCCGTCCCGCCACCCCCATCCCCTTCCGAGGACACTCCCGTGACCGAAACCAAAGCAACGATCGATCTCGACCTCTTCAATCGCCTGGATCTCCGGGTGGCTCGCATCCTCACGGCGGAGCGGGTCGAAGGCTCCGAGAAACTGATCCGGCTCACGGTCTCGCTCGGCAGCAGGGACCTGACCGTCTTTGCCGGGATCCAGGCGCATTACGCTCCCGAAGACCTCATCGGACGGCTCACGGTCGTGGTCGCGAACCTCGCGCCCCGCAAAATGCGTTTCGGGACCTCCGAGGCCATGGTTCTCGCAGCCA
>JAJZNM010000137.1 GCA_021852325.1 Pseudomonadota bacterium | reverse complement strand
AATGACCCAGGCTCCCATGCCAACCGATGTACCTGCCCTCGAAATTCGCGACCTGCGCAAAATCTACCGCCATGGGACAACCGCGCTCAAGGGCATTGACCTCACCGTCTATCCGGGAGAGTTCTTTGCGTTGCTCGGTCCGAATGGTGCGGGGAAAACCACCACCATCGGCATCCTGACCGCCCTTGTCACGAAAACCGCCGGTACGATCCGGGTTTTCGGGGTCGATCACGAGAAAAAAAGTGCCGAAGCCCGCGCGCTCATGGGCGTCGTGCCCCAGGAAATCAACTTCAACCTCTTCGAGCGAGTCGCGGACATCGTGATCAACCAGGCCGGGTACTATGGCGTCCCCCGGGCGATCGCCCGACCGCGCTGCCAGCGGCTACTCGAAGGACTGGACCTCTGGAAATACCGGGAAGCCATGGCCCGCACGCTGTCGGGCGGCTTCAAAAGGCGGCTCATGATTGCACGTGCGCTGATCCATGAACCTAGATTGCTGATCCTGGACGAGCCCACCGCTGGCGTGGACGTCGAAATGCGGCATGAGACCTGGAATTTCCTCCGTGCGCTCAATCGTTCAGGCACGACCATCATCCTCACCACACACTACCTGGAAGAAGCGGAATTGCTCTGCGGACGTCTCGCGATCATTCATCAGGGCGCGATCGTTGCTCAGGGGCGCAAGCGGGACCTCCTCGACCTCTTGAACCAGCAGACCTATATCCTGGACCTGTTCGAACCGCTGACCACGCTTCCGGACCTGCCGATCCGGAACCTCCGTCTGCTGGACCCGCACCAGATCGAAATCGTGATCGGCAGAAACGAGGATCTCAATGCGATCTTCGAGGCCCTCGCCGCACATCACATCCGCATCCAAAGCCTGCGCAACAAGTCGAACCGGCTCGAAGAACTGTTCCTGAACCTGACCGGAGGCGCACGTGACACGACTGCGTGAAAACTGGATCGGACTCGAGACTCTGGTGCGGAAGGAAGTCACGCGGATCTTCCGCATCTGGTCACAAACCCTGATCCCGCCCATGATCACGATGACCCTCTACTTCGTCATCTTCGGGAGTGTCATCGGCGCACGGGTCGGCCGGATCTCCGGCTTCAAGTACATGGCCTACATCGCACCCGGCCTGATTATGATGTCGGTCATCACCAACTCGTATTCGAACGTGGTTTCATCGTTTTTTGGCGCAAAATTCGCCCGCCACGTCGAGGAGCTCATGGTGAGCCCGCTGCCTCTGTCCTGCATCCTTCTGGGCTACATGGCGGGTGGGATGGTGCGAGGGCTTTTGACGGGAACCCTGGTGACCCTGGTGGCGCTTTTTTTCACCCATCTCGACCCGGCACACCCCTGGATCATCATCACGGTCGCCCTCTTCACGTCGGCCATCTTTTCGCTCGCCGGATTCACCAATGCCATTTTCGCCAAGAAATTTGATGACATTGCGATTGTCCCGACCTTTGTCCTGACCCCGCTCACCTACCTTGGTGGCGTGTTCTACTCGATTTCGCTCCTGCCCCCCTTCTGGCGGACGCTGAGCCGCTTCAATCCGATCGTCTACATGGTGAGCGCTTTCCGGACCGGCATTCTCGGAATCCATACCATACCCATCGCCACATCCTATGGAATCATGTCATTGTTTTTAGTGATATTGTTCAGCGCGAACCTGTGGCTGCTCAAACGGGGGATTGGCCTCCGGAGTTAGGTTTTGGGCTAGGATGGAAGCCTCCGTCCCGAAACCGGATGCATCCGGCCTGAACGATACGAGCCCCGATGACACAACGCGTCCTTTACCCGGGAACTTTTGATCCGACCACGAACGGGCACACCGACCTCGTTCGCCGTGCGGCAGCGGTGTTCGACGAGGTGGTGGTTGCCGTTGCCTCCGATACGTTCAAGATCCCCCTTTTCCCGCTCGAAAAGCGGGTGGAACTGGCCCAGATGATTTTTGCAGACCTCGACAATGTCGAGGTCACCGGATTTGAGGGCCTGACCGTCGACTATGCCGAGAAACGGGGCATTCGACTGATCCTGAGGGGGCTCCGGGCAGTGTCGGATTTCGAGTTCGAGTTCCAGCTGGCCACCATGAACCGCCGGATCGACTCGAAGCTGGAAACGGTCTTTCTCACCCCAGACGAACAGTATTCATTCATTTCATCGAGCCTCGTCCGGGAAATCGCACGTCTCGGCGGGGACGTCTCCCAGTTCGTCCATCCATCCGTTGCATCGGCCTTGTCCCGGCAGATCGCGACGCTCCACTCCCCGGCAGGCTCACGCGCTGACCGGTAGCGCGGGTGGCACGGCCAGCCCGAAAGCCACCTGCCCATAACAGGCCTCCCGCCGAAACGACCATCCCGAAGGCAGGACGAATGGTCGGCCACGCCGGTCATGGGCCCATTCAAGATAGACCTGTGCCCGGGGATTGAGATGCCCGCCCTTGAAGAGGGATTCGAGGAGCAAGGCGTGACGCGACTCCCGGAAAGGGGGATCGAGGAACACCAGATCGAAGCTGCCGATCCCGCCTTCGAGGTAGATGAATGCATCGGCCGTCCAGACCGAACTGCCCTGTACCTCCAGGTCGGCCAACGTCTCACGCAGGTACCGGCAAACCGCCGCATGCGAATCGACGAACTCTACAGCCTGGGCTCCCCGGGACAGTGCTTCAAACCCGAGTGCACCGCTGCCCGCAAAAAGGTCGAGGCACCGTGCACCCGGAATCATGCCCGTGAGCCAGTTGAACACCGTTTCCCGCACCCGGTCCGGAGTCGGCCGGATGGGAGGATCGGTCAACGGGAAGTGGAGGCGGCGGCGCCTGAGACGTCCAGCGATGATCCGTACGCGATTCGGATCCCCGCGGGATACGGTTCTCACGGGCCCCATACCGAGCGCTTGCGAAAATCCGCGCGTGATCGTAAGCTGAAAGGTACCGCCAAAAAGGAACCCTCCCATGCGGAAGTTTATCCGATTTGCTGCCAGCCTTTCGATCGTCTTTCTGGGCGCCTGCAGTGTCAGCAGTACAAGCCCCCCGCCCGCCAAAAACCCGGTCGCCGGATTTGTCGCTCTGTACTACCCCGCAGGCGGAATTGGCCCCTTTCCCAATGATCTTTATTTTCTGAACTCGACGACACATACAGGGACCCTGAACATTCCGGTGACGGATCCCGGCAACTTCGAAGACCCTTACGTCGACATGGACACGATGGCCGGATTCTCAACGACCGCCCCGATCAACGCCTATTTCAGCCAACCGGTGAATCCGGCCACGCTCCCGGGGAATGTCTACGTCTTTCAGGTGGATACCAACCCACAGCTGGGCTATGCGGTGACCGGATTCGTGGCGCCACTCGTGTACGGCACCGACTATACGGCGAGCGTGTCTCCGGCTGACCCCGATGTCATTGACATTACACCGACCGTACCCCTTGCCCCCTCAAGCTCCTATCTCATCGTGCTCACAAACGGCATCCAGGATACGTCGGGGAGCCCGGCCACAGCAGATACGAGCTATGCCGAAATCGAACAATCTCTCGCCCAAGGGACACGGCTCAGCAGTCCGACCCTGACGGGGATCGCGCCCATCATTGGTTCGCAGCTCACAGTCGCCAAAGATGCCGGACTCAACCCGGCCAACATCATTCTGACCTGGACGGTCTCGACGCAGTCGATCACACCGGTCCTGGACAGCATCGAACAAAACGCCAAGGCGACCCAAGTGACGGATCTCAAGTTCATGGGCACCACCGCCAACTATATTTCCGGGAGCCCCGGCTATGCCAACATTTACCAAGGGTTGCTCGAGATCCCCTATTATCTGAGCGCTCCCACGGCCTCCAATCCAGCAGCCCCGCTCACCGGCTTCTGGCATGGGGCTCAAGGATCCTATCTCACCCGTTACAACCCGAATCCTGTCCCCACGACGACGCTTGAGATCCCGATTATCGTCACGGTGCCGAACACCAACTCGCCGAACTATACCTACCCGAGCAGCGGGTTTCCGGTCGCGATTTTCCAGCACGGGATCGGCCAGAACCGAACCAATGATCTCGCGGTTGCGGACGCGTTTGCCGATGCCGATTTCGCGACCGTGGCCATCGATCTTCCCTTGCACGGGATCACCGACCCCGAAAACCCCTTTTACATGGGTTCCTATGAACGGACCTTCAATCTTCCGCCAGGCCTCGGCACCCCGAATGTCCAGACGGGAGCCATCGCACCCTCTGGAACCTATTTCATCAACCTCGCGAACCTCCTCGTGAGCCGGGACAATCTCCGGGAAGCCGTCGCCGATCTCATCACCCTGACCCGGACCATTCCCACCATCACGATTCCCACGACCAACCAGGTCCTGGACGGGTCGAGAATCTTTTTTGTGGGCCATTCGCTGGGCGCGATCGTGGGGACCGTCTATCTCGGCGTGGATCCCACTGCTTATGCCGCCACCCTGGGCATGCCCGGTGCGGAAATACCCTACCTCCTGAACGACTCCGCAACCTTCGGGCCCACGATCCAGAGCGGCCTCGAGCAGGCCGGGATCGCTCCGGGCACGCAGCTTTATGACGACTTCCTGCGCAACGCCCAGACCGTCGTCGATTCGGGGGACCCAGCGAACTGGGGAGCACAGGCTGCCAAGGATCACCCGATCGACATGATTGAAGTGATTGGTGATCCGAGCACCGGAGCCTTGCCGGACCAGGTGGTTCCGAATTCGGCCACCAACCTCCTGGCCAAGATCATGGGTCTCACCCAGTACGGAACACCCAACGAAGGCACCGACTCGGTCAATGTCGTGCCCACCGGGGTCCGGGGCATCGTGAAGTTCCTGACCGGCGCACACGGCTCGCTGATCGACCCCTCACCCAGTCTCGCCGCATTCCAGGAGATGCAGGATGAGATGGTGGTCTTCGCTGCAGGTTATCCCCCATTCGACTTGCCCGGCAATGGCGAGACACTGCTGATCCAGAATACGGCGATCGTCCAGAATCCCCAATAAATGCAGGTCAACATGAGACACCGGCCAGTGCGGCAGGACCGTTCCCGCCGCCTGGCCCGCCACGAGGTACGGATCGGGATGCCGTGAACACCCGGGGTGCCACCTCGATCGAGTTCAAGCGCGTCACGATGCGGTATGCCTCAAGCACGGATGCGCTGTCCGACCTGTCGCTCGAGATCCGTGAGCAAGAGATGGTTTTTGTGACGGGGCCCTCGGGCGCCGGGAAAAGCACACTCCTACGGCTGCTTGCCGCACTCGAGCGGCCGACACGGGGGCAGATCGTGGCGCTCGGGCTGAACGTCGGGCAACTGCCGAAACGCCGGATCCCGTCGTACCGCCGCCGGATCGGTCTGGTCTTCCAGGACCACCGCCTGCTCCCCGATCGTACCGTATTCGACAATGTCGCATTGCCGCTGGTCATTGCGGGGTCCCCGCGGCGCGAGATGACGAAACGTGTCCGAGCCGCGCTCCAGACCGTGGGACTTGCGAACCACGAGACGGCCCGCCCCCTGATGCTCTCCGGTGGGGAGCAGCAACGGGTGGGGATCGCCCGGGCAATCGTGGCGAGGCCCCCGCTGCTCATTGCCGATGAACCGACCGGCAACCTGGACCCCATCCTGTCATTCGAGATCATGCAGCTCTTCCGCCGTCTGAACGAGACTGGAACCACGGTTGTCATTGCGTCTCATGCGCTTGCGCTCATTGAAAAGATGGGCTGCCGGGTGCTCCGGCTCAATCACGGTGTGCTGGAAGGCGATACCCGGTGCGTTTGACCACAGTCCCGCGAGCGGTCCTGTCCCACCATGGGCAGGCTCTTGTCTCCAGCCTCGGCCTGCTTTGGCGCCGGCGATGGATGACGCTCGCAACGCTCACGGTCATCGCGATCGCCCTGGGCTTGCCGGCGGGGCTCAGGGTGCTGACCCAAAATGCCGAGCGGCTGGAACGTCCGCTCGGGGTCACACCCAGCCTGACCGTGTTCCTGAAACCCGGCATCACAGGTCCAGAAGCTGCCCGGATCGCTCAGCGGATCCATCAGGCCGATGCCCCCTTGACCCTCACACGGATCATCAGTCGCCGACAGGCCCTAAAGGAGTTTAAAAAGTGGTCCGGTGTACACGGGATGCTGCACTTCCTCGGACGGCACCCGCTCCCGGCCATTCTGGTCTTCGCCCTTCCCAAGACCGGGCAAAACGGCCCTGTCGCCTGGTCGGTAAAGCTCTCCCACTGGCCCGGCATTTCTGCGGTCCGGACAGACATTGCCTGGATCCGGCGGCTATCTGCCTTTGTCCATTTCCTGCGCCGCCTGGATGTGGCGCTTTACATCCTCTTTGCGCTCGCAACCTGCCTGATCGTGGGCAACACGATCCGGCTCGACATCGAAAACGCACGCTCAGAGATTGTGACGCTCAAGCTGCTCGGTGCACCGGGAAGCTTCATCCGAAGGCCGTTTCTCTACCGTGGCGGTTGGTATGGTCTGCTCGGGGGCATCTACGGCTTTCTTGTTCTGGTCGGGATCTTCACGTTTTTGGCCTCACCCCTCGGACGACTCGGCCGCCTCTATGATGCCACTTTCGTGATCCATTGGCCCTCCTTCAAGTTGTTCTTCACGCTGCTTCTGGGCGGAGGGCTCCTGGGATGGGCCGGCGCGGCTTTTGCGATTGGGCATGAACTGAGACGCGATCACGTCCGCGTCTGACCTGGACGGCACACGCCCGGGCCCTCGGTGCACGGCCGGACCGGGTGCGGCTTCAACCCAGGTGATACCCTTCCATGAGGCGCCTCCAGGAATCCTCAAGACGCCGTGTCTGGCCGCTTTTCTGAAGCGAGCGTCGGAGCCGGCTCAAGTTGCGCCACGCCCAGCGGGTCCGGGCCGGGTGCTCACGTGCACGGTCGAAATCCAGAAGATAGTCCTCTCCCCCGCGGCCGAGGACAATGTTGTGGATGTTGAGATCCCGGTGGTCGATGCCCTGATCATGGAAGAGGCGGATCGTCCGTCCGATGCTCAGCCAATCGATGGGCGCATCGGCGTTCATGCACTGTGCGAGAGTCCTGCCGGGAAGACGCACGGTCACGAGGTCCGCCGTATAACTAAAGCGGGCACGATTGACGCAGGCCAAGGCTGGCGCGGGAACCGGCAAGCCGTTGCGCTTCATTTTCTCGAGCAGGACAAACTCCCGCCACGGCCGACTGCGATGGTGGCCCGTCCAGAGATATCGGTCACGGATGAATCGGGACGGATACCCCCCGCGAAAATAGTGACGATGGACGTACTCGCAACCCCCCGCTTCGACTGGCCGGACCGATCCCCGCTGGAGCGAGCCCGCCGGGGTCTTGCCGGATGCCGGGTTTGTCCATAGACTCAGGAGATCGGCCGGAATATCCGGATCATAGATCAGCCAGCGCATGCCTTCACGCCACATACCCAAACGAGTCAGTTCCATATTCCAGGATCAAGACCGCGCGCCTGAATCGATCGCTATTCTACGCCTGTCAGCCATCGGCGATGTCTGCCATGTGGTCCCTCTCGTGCATACCCTCCAACACGCCTATCCCGGCTCTCGACTGACCTGGATCATTGGGGCCCGGGAGGCCGAACTGGTTGGCGACTTGCCTGGCATCGAGTTCATCCGGTTCAACAAGGCCGCCGGATGGAGCGGCTACCGGGAGATCCGCCGCCTCATGCACACGCGCCGTTTCGATCTTCTGCTGCATCTTCAAAACTCCTGGCGCGCAAATGGAGTGAGCCTTGGCCTCAGGGCCCGGGTCCGGCTCGGTTTTGCACCGGAGCAGACGCACGATGCCCAGTGGTGGTTCACCAACCAGCGCATTCCAAATACGGGCCGGAAGCACGTGCTGGACACGTTCTTCGCCTTTTCCGAGTTTCTGGGCATCCCGGACCGGGTCATGCGGTGGGATATCCCGATTGCTCGATCGACCCGGGCCTGGGCGAGCGCGTTGATTCCGGATGCCTCCCCGGTCATGGTCCTGAGCCCCTGTGCGAACCCGAGATTCCGGAACTATCGGAACTGGCGGGCGCAGCACTACGGCGCCGTCGCCCGCTACGTTCAGGAGCGTCATGGTCTCCGAACCATCATCACGGGAGGCCATAGCGAGACCGAAACCCACTATGCAGAGGTAATCTCCAGGATGGCCCCAGGGACTGTCGACCTCACCGGCCAGACAGGTCTCAAGGAGCTTCTCGCGCTACTCGCCCGTGCATCGTTCCTGCTCGCACCGGATTCGGGGCCCGCGCATATGGCCACGGCTGTCGGAACCCCGGTCATCGGACTTTTCGCGACCACGAACCCGGACCGCGCTCGACCGTATTTCAGCGGTGCCTGGTGCATCAACCGTTATCCTGAAGCCGTCCGGCAGTATCTCGGGAAAACCGTGGACGAGGTGCCTTGGGGTACACGGATCCGGCATCCGGAGGCCATGGACCTGATCACGGTGGACGCCGTCACTGACATGATCGATCACCTGATGGCCACAACGCCAAAATCCATGCCAGGAGCCTCAAGCGTGTCGTGCCCATGATAGAATTCCACTGAAAGACGATCCGGGGCGCCTCCAGGCGCCCACGCCTCGGGAGCATTCGACATGGCCAACCCATCCCGGAAAGCCAACACGCTTCGGGTGTATCATGTGACCGCACGTGACCTCCCACTCAGCTGCCCTCCTGATGGAAGTCCCATCTGGTGTTCGCATCCACGTGTTTTTCTGCCACTCGAGGACCGTCGGGAAGCCATCTGCCCTTACTGCAGTGCCCGATTTATCCGTGACGATTTTGATCCACCGGGACCTTCAACCGCATGATCGTCGTCACCGGAGGCATGGGATTCATCGGGAGCAACCTGGTTCATGCACTGAATCAGCGGGGACGGTCCGACCTGTTCGTGGTCGATGATCTGACCGATGGCACCAAGTTTACCAACTTGAGTCAGGCCGATATCCTGGATTACGCCCACTATCTCGATTTTCCGCAAAAACTCGAATCCCTGCGCGACGCTCCAGAAGTGATTTTTCACCTGGGCGCCTGTTCGGACACGACAGAGTGGAATGGCATCCGCATGATGGAACAGAACTTCGAATACTCGAAACGACTCCTCGAGTACTGCAAGGCACACAAGGTCCGCCTGATCTACGCCTCCTCAGCCTCGGTCTATGGCTCCGGACAGGCTTTCCAGGAAACTCGTGAACACGAAAACCCGCTCAATCTATATGGCTTTTCAAAGATGCTGTTCGATCACCGGGTCCGCCAATCGTTGCGTGAAGTGTCATCACAGGTGGTTGGGCTCCGGTACTTCAATGTCTACGGTCCCCGGGAAGCACACAAGGGCAACATGGCCAGTGTCGTACTGCACTTCAACCAGCAGATCCTGGGTTCCGGGAAGATCAAGCTCTTCGAAGGGAGCCAAAACTTCCGCCGTGACTTCATCCATGTCGACGATGCCATCCGGATCAATCTCTGGTTCTTCGATCACCCGGACAAAAGCGGAATTTACAACGTCGGAACGGGGCAGAGCCGGAGTTATACCGATCTTGCGCAAGTGGTACTCGACTTCCATGGCAAGGGTTCGCTGGAGTTCATCCGGTTCCCTGATGAACTCTCGGGACGCTACCAGACCTTCACGCAAGCGGATTTGACCCAGCTCAGGACCGCCGGCTATCAAGACCCCTGTCTCGACCTCAATGCCGGAGTCCGGAAATATCTGGCTTGGCTCAATCACTGAAACGGAAGTACCCGATACTCTTGATCGGACCGAGCTGGATCGGCGACCTCGTCCAGAGCCAAGCCCTCATTGCATACCTGCACACCCGTATCCCGGACTGTACGGTCGATTGTATCTTGCCACCCTGGACATACCCCCTGGCGCCTCGCATCCCGTTGCTGGACCTGGCATACCGACTCGACGTTCCGCACGGCCGGCTGGGTCTCAGCAAGCGGTGGCTCCTTGGGCGGGAACTTCGCGCGCGGAGCTACCGCCAGGCGTTCGTCCTGCCCCGTTCGTGGAAAGCGGCGTTACCACCCTTCTTCGCTGGTATTCCTCGGCGAACCGGCTTTTTGGGGGAGATGCGGTACGGACTGCTCAACGACATCCGCAAACCCCCACCCCGCCACACCGTCCCCTTCATCCAGCAACTCCTGTCATTGGCGCTCTTGCCGGGCGAGCCCCTACCTGCACTCATCCCGGAGCCCCGGATCCGGGTTGATCCCGAGGCCCGCTCCCGGACCCTCGCACAGCTTGGCTTGGACCCCGGCGCGGAACCAGGGGCCATCGTGGCGCTGCTTCCGGGAGCTGAGTTTGGCCCCGCAAAACGTTGGCCAACCGAATCGTTCGCCACACTGGCCAAGCATCTCAGGAGTCAGGGCCATGCCGTCTGGGTACTCGGTTCATCACGCGATCAGTCCATGGGCCGCGCCATTGCCGCTGCCGCGCGAGGGGTGACCGACCTTTGCGGACGAACCTCCTTGCCCGAGGTTGCAGATCTCCTTTCTGCGGTGTCCCTGGCCGTCACCAACGACTCGGGACTCATGCATCTTGCGGCAGCAGTTGGCACCCCACTGGTTTGCCTCTATGGCTCCTCCTCGATGGAGTACACCCCCCCGGGGACCCGGCGGGCCGTGTTGTTGAGCCTGCACCTCGATTGCAGCCCCTGTTTTGCCCGCGAGTGCCCATTAGGCCATCTGAACTGCCTTCGCCAACTGACGGTTGCCACGGTCATGGAAGCCGTCCAGCAGCAGTTGTCCGCCGGTCGCCGCTCGACAACACGATAACGTCAAGCGGTGGTAGGCTAGAAGCCACCATCGGTCGAAAATCCAGGGAGCCGTCTCCACGTGCCTGCGAAGCGTGCCTGGCTTGGTTTGAGCCTGCTCTTGGCCGCCCTGGTTGTGCTGGTGTTGCACTATCTCGGCGGCATGCTGACCCCCTTTGTGATCGCGGCACTCCTGGCGTTCCTGGCCAATCCCGCTGTACAGTGGATGGTGCGCCACCACATTCCGCGCACGCTGGCCACCATTTTGAGCTTCATGGTGATCCTGTTGGGCGTGGGCGGGCTCCTGCTCCTCATCATCCCGCTCATCGAGCAGGAAGGAGTCGAGTTGCTCCATGCCTTCTCGAATTACCACCCCCTCTGGAATACCCAGACGGTCCCGTGGATCCGCGAGCATTTCGGTGTGGACCTTTCGACCTTCTCGCACCTCGTCCAGAGCCTGAAGCTACACCTCAACTCCATCCGTCGTCTCACGACCCCACTTTTGGGATGGGTCACCCGCTCCAGCCTTTTTCTAGCGGGGGTACTGTTCGACATCGTCCTGATCCCGATCCTGACTTTCTACCTCCTGAGAGACTGGGATCGCCTCATCGGGTACGGTGTGGCTGGACTGCCAGAACCTGTCCGCGCACCCGTGATGCGGCTCGGCGCCGAGATCAACAAGGTCTTGAGTGCATTCTTTCGAGGCCAACTGCTGGTCATGGCTGCATTGGCCGTGAGCTATACGTTGGGCCTCAGCCTGATTGGCCTTCACGCCGCGCTCCTGATCGGGTGTTTTGCCGGCTTGATGAGCTTTGTTCCGTACCTCGGGTTTTTCAGCGGATTGATCCTGGCACTCCTGGCCATGTTCCTGCAGGGTGGCGGAGCCCTGGACCTGATCAGCGTGCTGATCGTCTTTACCGTGGGAGAGGGGCTCGAGAGTTTCGTCTATATCCCCTTCTTCATCGGTGGGCGCACCCATCTCCATCCGGTTGCCGTGATCTTCGCCATACTGGCGGGTGGGACCCTGTTTGGATTCGTAGGGGTACTTTTGGCGGTTCCGTGCGCGGCGGTCTTGTCGGTCCTCATACGCGAGGCCATGAAGCGCTTCTACCGCACCTATTCACAAGATATGCCGAGCTCGCCAGCCTAGCCTGCCAGGAGTTCCAGGCGCCATCCCGTTCACCCTCCCATCTCCCGCCGACCGGCGCATGACCGACGCGTCATTCCCGGGATGCCAAAAGCCCCGGTCCACAGGAGTGGACCGGGGCTTTTGCGCCTGACTGGACCGGATATGAATCCGGGTCAGAGATCCATGTCACCCATGCCACCGGGACCGCCCGGCATGGGCATCGGTTTCTCTTCTTTCGGCAGCTCGGCGATCATCGCTTCTGTCGTGATCAGCAGGCTGGCGACCGATGCGGCGTTCTGGAGCGCAGTCCGCGTGACTTTCGTGGGGTCGAGAATGCCCATCTCGATCATGTCACCGAACTCTCCATCAGCTGCATTGCAGCCGTAGCTGCCTTTCCCGCCTTTCACTTTCTCGAGGATGACCTCGGCCGGCATGCCGGCGTTGGCAACGATCTGCCGCAGCGGCTCATCCAGTGCATGCAACAGGACATGAATGCCCGACTGCTGGTCCGTGTTTTCTCCCTTGAGGTTCTGGATGGCCTGGTGCGCACGGACCAGTGCCACGCCACCCCCTGGCAGGACGCCTTCCTCGACGGCTGCACGGGTCGCATGCAGTGCATCCTCAACCCGGGCCTTCTTTTCCTTCATTTCAATTTCAGTCGCAGCACCCACTTTGATCACGGCCACTCCACCGGCAAGCTTGGCGACCCGCTCCTGGAGTTTCTCGCGGTCATAATCGGATGTCGTTTCCTCGATCTGCTTACGGATCTGCTTGATGCGACCTTCAATGTCCGCCTTTTTGCCGGCTCCATCGATGATGGTCGTATCGTCTTTGGTCACGAGGATTTTCTTGGCGCTGCCCAGGGCCGAGAGGGTTGCCTTTTCCAGCGCAAGCCCCACTTCCTCGGAGATGACGGTTCCGCCCGTCAGGATCGCCATATCTTCCAGCATCGCCTTGCGACGATCCCCGAAGCCAGGCGCCTTGACTGCTGCCACCTTGACAATACCCCGGATCGTGTTCACGACCAGTGTCGCCAAGGCTTCTCCCTCCACATCCTCCGCAACCATCAGCAGGGGGCGCCCGGATTTGGCAACCGCCTCAAGGACCGGCAGGAGTTCCCGGATATTCGAGATCTTCTTATCGTGAAGCAGGATGTACGGGTTCTCAAGTTCCGCGCTCATACTCTGCTGGTTGTTGATGAAATAGGGCGAGAGATATCCGCGATCGAATTGCATGCCTTCGACCACTTCCAGCTCATTTTCAAGTCCGGATCCCTCCTCGACCGTAATCACGCCTTCCTTGCCGACTTTTTTCATGGCCTCCGCAATCAGGTTGCCGATGGCCGTGTCGTTGTTCGCGGAGATGGTTCCAACCTGGGCAATGCTGCGGTCATCGCTGCAGGGCTTTGAAATTTTCTTGAGTTCCTCGACGGCGCTG
>JAJZNM010000170.1 GCA_021852325.1 Pseudomonadota bacterium | reverse complement strand
CCCGGCGCCGTTCGGGCCCGTGACTGCGGCAATCCCCTCGGGAAACTCGAGCGTGGTCGGATCCGCAAATGACTTGAAACCACTGAGCCTGATCTTGAGTAGACGCATACGTTGTGGCAACCGCCCCGGTGTCGTCCTAGTGTAAAGTATTTAGGGCTGAACCAACCATGTGCCCTGAAATGTCGAAGAGCCCCTCACGCGCACTGTCCACATTCCCCAACCCGGAGCCGGGGCGGGATTACGCGATCCGGATGGAAATCCCCGAGTTCACCTGCCTGTGCCCACTGACCGGTCAACCGGATTTTGCCACGCTTGCGCTGTGCTACATCCCAGCTCAGGCCTGTCTCGAACTGAAAGCGTTGAAACTCTACTTCTGGTCGTACCGGAACGAAGGGGCGTTCCATGAAGCCGTCGCCAACCGAATTCTAGATGACCTGGTCCGCGCCTGCCAGCCCCGTTATATGCGCCTTGCGGCCCGATTCAACGTCCGGGGCGGGATCCGGACCACGGTCGTGACCGAACACCATGCGCCGGACTGGGCCGGGAACCCTCCACACCCGGAAAATCCTGATCCTGGCGACATCCCGGCCCGGTAACCCGGGTTCCGGAACGGCCTTGGGGAGACGATCGGCTGACGTCGGGTGTGCCTATTTGGGTATAATGGGCGTTCGACCACGCGCAGGCGTCCGTCGAAGCCAGCCGGCCCCAGTCCAACCAGATGGAGCGGAACCTGTCATCATGCCCAAGCGTACCAAACCCGAACGTGCCCTGCCCGCCAAGACCCCCCCGGGGCGGAAAAAAACCCGTCTCTCACCGGTCGCAACCCGCGCACCGCACCATGGACCGGCCACTGGTGAGGTCCCCCAGGCTGCCGCGTCCTTTCTGAGCACGCTCGGCGAAGGCATTGCGCCGTATCCGATCCGGGGAAACGAACCGTACATGAATCCGGCGCAGAAGGAGCATTTCCACCGGATCCTTCTGGCCTGGAAGAAAGATCTCATGGAAGAGGCCGATCGCACAGTCCATCACATGCAGGACGAGGCCATGAACTTTCCGGATCCCAATGACCGGGCCACCCAGGAATCCGAGTTCAGCCTGGAGCTCCGCACACGGGACCGCGAACGCAAACTCATCCGGAAGATCGACGAGGCCCTGTTGCGCCTGGAAACCGACGAGTACGGATTCTGCGACCATTGCGGAATCGAGATCGGGATCCGGAGACTCGAGGCACGACCCACTGCCACCCAATGCATTGACTGCAAGACCATTGAGGAAATCCGGGAAAAGCAGCTCAACGGCTGACCCGGAGCCGGTGCCCGTGAGGGCCATGGAACCCTCCTCCGCACCGCCCCCCTTGCGAACCCGCCGGAGCCGCTTCAAACCTGCCTGGTGGCTGCCCGGCGGGCACCTCCAGACCCTGTATGCGACTTTTCTCAAGCGGGCACCGCGCCTCGCCCTTGAAGCCCAGCTTTTTGAACTTCCCGATGGAGATTGCACGAAGGGCTTCTGGATGAGCCCCGGGCCCGCAGAACCCTCACCCCTCGTCATCCTGCTCCCTGGCCTCGAGGGAGGTGTCCGCTCACGCTACATCCGGGGACTCGCGGGCCATCTTGCGGAGGCAGGATACCGGATCCTGATCCTGCCTTTTCGGGGCACCCAAGACAACCCAAACCGGCACCGGGAGACCTATCATGCCGGCTGGATTCGCGACCTCGACTGGGTGATCGGAGATCTGGAGCGGACGACGAACACGGTGCCCTTCGGGATCATCGGTTTCTCCCTGGGCGGCAATGTCCTCCTCCGATGGCTCGCAAGCGCCCCGGCTGCATCGAGGATCCGTCAGGCGATCGGGGTCTCGATTCCCTTTGATCTCTCCTGCGTCGCCCACCAGATGCAACGGGGGGCGGCACGCGTCTATCAGGCGACCCTGGTCCGCCAGCTCCGGAAGACGGCGCATCACAAGCTCACGAGCCACGGACACCCGACGCTTGATGTCCGGCACTTGCGGAAACTGCGCACATTCCTCGACTTTGACGGAAGATACGTCGCTCCGCTCTACGGTTTCAGGGATGCTGAGGACTACTATGCCGAGACGAGCTCTCGCGCCATCCTGAAGCGCATCAAGACCCCGACGCTCCTCATCCAGTCCCGGGATGATCCCCTGATCCCGGGATCCTGCCTGCCGGAAGCGACCGAGTGGAGTGCCACGACCGTCCTCGAGTGGAGCCCCTCCGGGGGTCACGTCGGCTTTATCAGCGGCAGATGGCCGTTTTGGGGGCGTGCATGGCTCCATGAGCGGATCACGGAAGCGCTCGCAGCGGGCTAGTTCCGGGATGCGCCGGGATCGCCGATCCCAAGCACGCTTTCCGGGACTTCGATTCAGGCAGTCTGTTCGATCCCCTTCATGCTGAGCCGGACCCTTCCCTGCCGGTCGATTTCGAGCACCTTCACCTTGATCACATCCCCCTCCCGCAGCCGGTCACCGACTTTCTCGACCCGCTCCTCGGAGATCTGGGAAATGTGCACCAGTCCGTCACGCCCCGGCAGGATGGAGACGAATGCCCCGAATTCCATGAGTTTCACGACCCGGCCCTCGTAGATCCGGCCCACTTCCACATCGGCCGTGATTTCCTCGATCCGGCTCTTCGCCGCTTCGGCCGAAGCCAGGTTGACCGAGGCGATCTTGATCGATCCGTCATCGGCGATATCGATGGTCGCTCCGGTCTCTTCCGTGATGGCCCGGATCACGGCGCCTCCCCGGCCGATGACCTCGCGGATCTTTTCGGGGTGGATCTTCATGGTGAGATAGCGGGGGGCCCATTCCGACATCTCCTGGCGGGGCTCCGTGATCACCTGGTTCATCGCCTGGAGAATGTGGAGTCGGCCTTCATGCGCCTGTTCCAGGGCCGACTGCATGATCGTCCGGTTGATGCCATCGATCTTGATATCCATCTGCAGTGCGGTCACCCCCTTCCCGGTGCCCGCAACCTTGAAATCCATGTCGCCCAGGTGATCCTCGTCTCCGAGAATGTCCGTGAGGACGGCAAAGCGGTCTTTCCCCTTGATCAGCCCCATGGCGACACCCGCCACCGCGGACTGGATCGGGACACCGGCGTCCATGAGGGCGAGGCTCGTTCCACAAACCGTGGCCATGGAACTCGATCCGTTCGATTCCGTGATTTCGGAGACGACCCGGACCACATAGGGATACTCATCCATGTCGGGCATGACGCCGAGGATCGCACGCTTGGCGAGGCGTCCATGGCCAATCTCACGTCGCTTCGGGGATCCCAGAAATCCGGTCTCGCCCACCGCGTACGGCGGAAAGTTGTAATGCAGCATGAACGGCTCACGCCGTTCTCCTTCCAGCCCGTCGATGAGCTGTGCGTCTTTGGTCGTCCCCAGGGTCACGACCACGATCGCCTGGGTTTCCCCACGCGTGAACAGGGCCGACCCATGCGTGCGCGGCAACCATCCGGTCTCGATCCGGATCGGCCGCACCTCGCGGGTCGTGCGTCCGTCGATGCGGGGCGCCCCCGCGAGAATCCGTCCACGCACGATTTCCCGTTCAATGTCCTTGAAGACCTTGCGCACGGCATCGGTCGGTGCGGTTTCGGCCGCCCCATCAGCGAAGTGTCCGAGAACACCGGACTCGATCTCCGCGAGACGGTTCTGCCGTGCCGATTTTTCGGCGATCGAATAGGCTTTTTCGAGATCATCCTGGCAAAGCGTGCGGATCGTGGTTTCGAGATCCTGGCTCGCGACGGGGGGCGTCCAGGTCCACGGGGCCTTTCCGGCTTCGGCCTTGAGCTCCCGGATGGCCGCGATCGCGAGCTGCATTTTTTCGTGGCCGAACAAGACCGCCTCGAGCATCACCGATTCCGGAAGTTCAGAGGCTTCGGATTCAACCATGAGGACGCCGCGCTCGGTACCAGCCACGACCAGGTCGAGATCCGATGTTTGGAGCTCGGATGCGGACGGGTTGAGGATGAAGGTTCCATCGACATAGCCGATCCGGGCCGCCCCGAGCGTCCCGTGGAAAGGAATGCCGGAGAGCTCGATGGCGGCGGAAGCCCCGATCAGCGCCGGAATGTCGGCATCCACTTCCGGGTTCATCGAGATCACCGTCGAGATGACTTGGACATCATGGGTGAAGCCCTTCGGGAACAGCGGGCGGAGGGGCCGGTCGATCAGCCGCGAAACCAGGGTTTCCTTTTCCGTGGGACGCCCTTCGCGCTTGAAGAACCCACCGGGTATGCGCCCTGCCGCATAGGTCCGTTCGAGATAGTTGACGGTGAGGGGTAGGAAGTCCTGCCCGACATTCGGTTCACGGCGGGCCACGACCGTCGTGAGGACACAGGTATCAGCCATGCTGACGAGAACTGCACCATCGGCCTGACGGGCGATCTTGCCGGTCTCGATGGTCACCGTGTGCTGCCCAAAAACAAACGACTTTTTGACCGTGTTCACGGTGGGATCCTCAAATGGAAATGGGATGAAGAAACAGGAGGCTCAGCGACGGAGGCCGAGCTGGCTCACGACGGTGTCATAGCGGCCCGGGTCCTTGCGGGCGAGATAATCGAGGAGGCTTCTCCGCCGGTTGACCATCATGAGGAGGCCGCGACGCGAATGATGGTCCTTCCGGTTTTTCTCGAAATGCTGGGTCAGGCTGTTGATCCGGTGGGTCAGAAGGGCCACCTGGACTTCCGGGGAACCGGTATCTCCCTGTGCTCTTTGGTATTTTTGGATCACTTCGGCTTTCGATGCCGGGGACGCTTGCATCATGGCGGTACTCACTCTCGATTGACCTTTAAATCCTGCTTATTCTAGCCTTTGACCCGGTCCGGCACAAGTGCCTCCTGGAAGGAGCCGGATGGCCCGGAGTGCTCCAGAGGCCGTCCAGCCACCCAGCCCCAAAAATGTCCCACCCGCCCCATGCAGCCTGACCCGCGCCGCCTCGGACCGCTCTCCGGTCCATGGCACAGCCTGCCCCTGGAGGATACGCTGCACCGCCCCGGGCTCGAGGGTGACCGCCGCATAGTGCCGCAAAGCCTGGGCGGGCGGCAAAAGCGCCTCGCGGCCCTCCGAGGTGCCCTGAAGCAGGCGGGGAGAATCCAGCGCTTCGAGCGTCACCATGTCCTGCGCCTCGAAGAGGCCGACCCGCAGACGCCTGAGCGATCCCACATGGGCCAGCGTGCCCTGGCTTTTGGCCCAATCCTCGACCCAGGTCCGGATGTAGACGCCCGGTCCGCAGTCGATCTCGAGTGTCAGTCGCGGCGGGACCCAGCCGAGCACCGTGATCCGGTCGACCACGATCCGCCGCGCGGGCCGGGCGACTTCGATGCCCTTGCGGGCCAGCGCATAAAGCGGGGTTCCCCCCTGCTTCAGTGCCGAATACATAGGCGGGACCTGGAGGCTTTCACCGATGCGGGTTTGGGTACTCCGGGCCAGGTCTTCGAACGTCCAGTCCGGAACCCGGGCTTCTCCGGTCACCACCCCTTCGCGGTCCCCAGTCGCGGTCTGGATGCCGAGATGTGCTTCGACCCGGTAGGTCTTCGGCTGGGCGAGGAGGTAGGGCAAAAACCGCGTGGCCTCACCCAGGGCAATCGGCAAAAGACCGGTCGCCAAGGGATCCAGCGTACCGAGATAGCCGCCGCGGCGCATTCCATAAATCCGCTTGACCTGCTGGAGAGCCGCGTTGGAACTCAAGCCCGTGGGCTTGTCCAGAATGAGGAAACCACAGGCCTGCGGAGTTGATGTTCCGTTGCGCATGGGAGCCCTGTTCAGGGCTGTGGGGCCTTGAGCGTCCGCAGCAGGTCATCGACGCGCCGCACCGATTCCAGTTCACGGTCGTACGCAAAGCGGATTTCAGGAACGTGACGCAACGTCCAGCCACGACCGATCTCGCGGCGGATGAGCCCCCGGGACGCCTCAAGGGCCTGCTCAGCCGACTCGGGGGTCTCCTGGGTGCCCGTCTCGAGCACGAAATAGAACCGGGCAAACCCGAGATCGGGGCTCACCACAACGCGCGTGATCGTGACTGAACGGAACCGGTCCCCGCCGCCGCCCTGCGCGAGCCAGAGCCCGATCCGGCGCTGCAGTTCACGGGCGACCCGCTGGCACCTCGGCGAGCCCGTCTTCATATCGAGCGGGTCACCTCGGTGCGTTCGAAGACCTCGACCTGGTCCCCCGGCTTGATGTCGTTGTAGCCCTGGATCGCGATTCCGCATTCCGTACCGGACTGGACCTCGAGAACGTCCTCCTTGAACCGCCTGAGTGAAGCAATGTTGCCCTCAAAAATCACGACCTGGTTCCGGAGCACCCGCGCCGGCCGGTCCCTGAGGATCCGTCCCTCGGTCACGAGTGATCCTGCAACCTGGCCAAAGCGCACGGCACGAAACACCTCCCGGACCTGGGCGGTGCCGAGGATCTGCTCTCGGATCTCCGGCTTGAGCAGCCCCCCCATCCGTCGGCGCATGTCTTCCAAGACCTCGTAGATCACACTGTAATAATCCACCTCGACACCCTGCTCGGCCAGCGCGCGCTTGGCCGCGGCATCGGCCCGGACATTGAAGGCGAGAATGCGCGCGTGCGATGCCGCAGCGAGGTAGATATCCCCTTCCGTCAACCCTCCCACCCCGCTGCTCACGATCTGCACCGACACCTCGGCGGTGCCGAGTTCCGTGAGCGCCGAGCGCAGCGCTTCGAGCGACCCCTGCACATCCGCCTTGAGCACCACCGCGACGGATTGGGGCTGGGCCTGCTCAAGCTGCGCAAAGGCATCCCCGGCATGGACCGGGCCGCGCTGGCTCTGCAGCCGCACGCTCCGCATCTTTCCGCTCCGGTATTCCGCGAGCTCGCGCGCCTGGCGTTCGTCCTGGACCACGGTCGCGACATCGCCCGCCTGGGGAGGATTCGAGAATCCCAGAACCACGGCCGGCATGGACGGAGACACTTCGACGATGCGTTCACCCCGTTCGTTGAACAGGGCGCGCACCCGACCATATTCCTTGCCAGCGAGGAGGATGTCCCCGACCCGGAGGGTTCCCCGCTGGTTGAGGATGGTCGCGGTGGTCCCGCGTCCCGCCTCGAGGCTGGATTCGAGAACCACCCCCACGGCACGGCCTTCCCGGGGGGCCTTGAGTTCAAGTACTTCCGACTGGACCAGGACGGCATCCAGAAGGGCGTCGATTCCCGCTCCGGTTTTCGCCGATACCGGGATGAACATGGTTTCACCCCCCCATTCCTCGGGCAGGACCTCCTGCTGTGCCAGCTCGCTTTTGACGCGCTCAAGATCTGCCTCGGGCTTGTCGATCTTGTTCACGGCTACGACGATCGGCACCTTGGCCGCACGGGCGTGCTGGATGGCTTCGACGGTCTGGGGCTTCACGCCATCATCTGCCGCGACAACCAGGATCACGATGTCCGTGACCTTCGCGCCCCGCGCGCGCATCGCCGTAAATGCCGCATGCCCCGGGGTATCCAGGAAGGTCACCGTGCCTTTCGGCGTGTCGACGTGGTAGGCACCGATATGCTGCGTGATGCCACCCGCCTCGCCTGCTGCGACACGGGTCCTGCGGATATAGTCGAGCAGGGAGGTCTTGCCGTGGTCGACATGCCCCATGATGGTCACGACCGGAGGGCGGGGTTCCGCCTCGCCCGTCTCGCTTTCCAGCACCCGGCTGAAATCCGTCTCCAGCGCGTCCTCGCGCTGGACTTTGGCCTTGTGGCCGAGCTCTTCAACAACCAGGACCGCCGTCTCCTGGTCGATCTGCTGGTTGATCGCGGCCATGACTCCCATGTTGAGCAGCGCTTTGATCAGCTCTGAGGCTTTCATGCCCAGACGCTGGGCCAGCTCCCCCACGCCGATCATTTCCGGGATCACGACTTCCCGGACCTGGGGCAGGACCTTCTCCACGGTTCCCCGCTCGCGTCCAGCCCGGGCAGCCGCATTGCTGCCCGGCTTGAGCGACAGCCGCCCGGCGGGTGCACCCGCCGGGCGGGTCGCGGGCTTCGCATGGACCTTGTTGCGCTGGCGTTTTTCCTCTTCTTCGAGCTCGCGGCGCAACTGGGCTTCCACTCGCCTGCGCTCCTCGTCCTGTTTCTGGCGGGCTTCGACCTCGACCCGCTCCCGGGATTCCCGCTCCCGCTGCTCTTTTTCCGCTTCCCGCAGCCGGAGATCCTCTTCCTGGCGGGCCTTGTCCTGCTGCTGCCGGTGCAGCTCATCCTCGCGGTTCAAGGCCTGCTGGCGCTCGAGTTCGATCGCCTCGAGTTCCCGACGACGCGACTCCTGCTCCAAAAGCACTTCCCGCTTGACATAGGTCCGGCGCTGCTTCACCTCGACATTCACCGTCTTGCTGCGCCCCTGGGCTCCGGCCACCTTGAGTGCGCTGACCGAGCGGCGCTTCAGCGTGATCCGGGAAGGGGCTGCGTCGTCACCCGCCTCGTGGTGGCGCAGGAAATTCAACAACAGCATCTTCTGGTCTTCCGTGACCACAACATCCGGTCCCGTGAGCGCAATACCGGCTTCCCGAAACTGTGTGATGAGCCGGTCAACGGGTGTCCGCACGGACTCCGCAAACTCGCGAACGGTCTGGTCAGCCATGGATCAGTCCTCCTCTCGAGCCGGATCGGATCCGAACCACGGTGCGCGGGCGGCCATGATGATCCGGCCTGCCCGGTCGTGATCGAGGCCTTCGACATCGGACAGGTCATCAACGACGAGCTCCGCGAGCGCCTCACGCGAATCGATCCCCCGTTTGAGGAGTCGGCTCGCGAGTGCTTCGTCGATGCCTTCCACGGAAAGCAGGTCGGACGCTTCCAGGGCATCCTCGCGTTTTTCCTCAGCCGCGATGGCCTGCGTCAGCAACAGGTCGCGTGACCGGGTGCGCAGCTGCTCGACGAGTTCTTCATCGAACTCCGGGATGGCGAGCAGCTCGGAAGTCGGTACATAAGCCACTTCTTCGACCGAGGAAAAACCGGCCCGAGCCAGCAGTTCCGCGACCTCCTCATCGATGTTGAGCTGACCGACAAAAAGGGCCTTCGATTGATTGAGTTCCACCTGTTTCTTTTCCTCGACCTGGACCTCCGTCAGGATATTGAGCTCCCAGCCGGTGAGCTGGCTCGCCAGGCGCACATTCTGCCCACCTCGCCCGATCGCCTGCGACAGACGGTTCTCGTCGACCGCGATATCCATGCTGTGCGAATCCTCGTCCATGACGATTGACCGGACTTCGGCCGGGGACATGGCGTTGATCACAAACTGTACCGGTGATTCGTCCCATTGGACGATGTCGATCCGCTCTCCGCCGAGTTCGTTCGAAACCGCCTGGACACGTGCGCCCCGCATGCCGACACAGGCCCCCACGGCATCGATCCGGCTGTCCCGGCTCACGACCGCGATCTTGGCGCGCTGCCCGGGATCACGCGCGGCGCCCTTCACCTCGATCAGACCCTGCCCGATTTCCGGGACTTCGAGCTTGAAGAGCTCGATCAGGAGTTCCGGTGCCGTGCGGCTCACGATCAAAAGCGGTCCGCGCGCATCGGCATTGAGGTCGCGGAGATACCCACGTAGCCGGTCGCCCGGACGCGGCATCTCGCGCGGGATGGTCTCTTCGCGGAGGACCACCGCTTCAGCTCCGGTCGTGAGTTCGAGGTAGAGATTTCCACGCTCGGCACGCTTCACCGTCCCCGAAACGAGTTGCCCCACCCGGTCCCGGTACGCTTCGACGATGCGGGCGCGCTCGGCCTCGCGTACTTTCTGCACGATGACCTGCTTTGCGACCTGGGCCGCGATCCGTCCAAACGGGATCGAGGCCAGGGGCTCCTCGACATGGGCGCCCGGCGTGATGTCCGGCACCCGCTTCTGGGCATCTGCCAGCCGGATTTCGGTTTGCTCGTTGAACTCTTCCTGTTCATCAGGCGCGACGAGCCAGCGCCGGAAACTCTCGTAGTCCCCGCTCACGCGATTGATGGCGACGCGGGCCAGGATGCGGTCTCCATGCCGCTTGCACGTGGCCGAGGCCAGGGCCGCCTCGAGCGCCTCGAAGATCACTTCCTTGTCAACGCTCCGCTCGTTGGCGACGGATTCGACCACAACCAGAATCTCTTTCCCCATGACAACCTCGCTTCTCAGTAATCAGGCACCAGACGGGCCTGGTCAATGTTTTCCCAAGGAATGCGGTAGGCCGTCCCGTCGGCCTCAAGGGCAATCCCATCGGGCTGAATGGCCCCGAGACGGCCCGTGAGACGGGATTTACCCGCCACGGGCTCACCGAACCTCAACCGCACCAGGTGGCCGAGGTAACGCTCGAAGTCCGCCTGCCTCCGGAGTGGCCGGTCCGGCCCCGGGGAGGACACTTCGAGCTGGTAGGCATGGCGGATCGGATCCTCGACATCGAGGACTCCCGCCACCGCCCGGCTCACCCGCTCGCAGTCATCGAGCAAAACACCCGAAGGCCCGTCGATATAGAGCCGGAGCACGCCTCCGCGCCGCGTCAAAGCCACCTCGATCTCGATCAGGTCAAACCCAAGCGATTGCACCTCGGGCTCGAGGAGCCCGATGAGCCTCGCATACAAGGCATGCACCATGCCCCACCCCTCCTTCGCGGAATAAAAAAGGGGCTTTACGCCCCTTGTTTTTTCGCTTCGCGGCTTCCATCCGGATTTCGGCGTTCCCTGAACAGCCTATCGGACCGCATCCGAATTGTTCATATTCTAACGAGTTAGCGGCCCCAATTCAACCGGTCTCGCGACCCCATCCGTCTCCTCCGGGGTTGGGGGGCCATCCCCAAGCCAGCCGACCCTGTGCAGGCAACACCCCGGGCGTCGGGATCGAAGCCCCACGCCACCTGCTTTGGGGCGGCTCATGGTGGTGATTCCGCTGGGTGGCCCGGGCTTCCCGGCAGCGGTCCCTGTCGCTCTGGAGGAGAGGCCATGCGGGTGCCCTGGCGGTGAGCCTGCCAATCCTCGAGCGAAACCCGCTGGCGGTATGCCTGAGCTGGATCCGGATCCGGATGATCCTCACGAAAATGCGCACCGCGGCTTTCGTTGCGCCGGAGCGCGGCCGTGACCCAGACCCAGCCGAGCAGCGCCATGGGCGACCCCCCGCGGCTGATCTCGGTCTCGAGCGCCACGAGCGCGGACTCGAGTTGCTGCCGTTCACGCACAACACCGAGGCTCCGGGCCAAAATCCCGGAAACCACCGGAGACTCGAGAGCGGGCATGGGTCCCTCGAGGACTGCGCGCCCGATCTCCTGGCGCGCGGGAGCGTCGCCTAACGGCCGAGCCACCGCCTGACCCGTGACCACCGCTTCGAGCAGCGAGTTGCTGGCCAGGCGGTTCGCACCGTGGAAACCCGTTGCGGCCACCTCACCCACCGCCCAGAGCCCCGGGATCGCGGTCCGCCCTTCCGGATCGACCTCGATGCCACCCATGTGATAGTGCACGGCCGGACAGACCGGCAGGAGGTCTTTCCGCGGATCGAGTCCGCGTGCAAGACAGGCGGCGTGGATTGAGGGAAACCGGGCCGGGAAATCTCTACCCGGTTCTCTGCGGGCATCGAGGAAAACCCGGTGCCCGGCTTCAAGCGCTTGCCAGACGGCACGGGCAACCCGGTCCCGGGGCTCCAGCTCGGCCATGGGGAAGACATCGAGAAACCGATGGCCCCGTTCGTCCACGAGGATTGCGCCATCGCCCCGTACCGCTTCGCTGATGAGCGGCAGGGTCTGGGTGCCGGTATCGAGGGCGGTTGGGTGATACTGGATGAACTCGAGGTCGATGAGGGACGCACCGGCCAGAAGCGCCATGAGGAGGCCCTGCCCCCGGGATCCCCCCGGATTCGTGGTCCTGGGGAAGAGCCCGCCGACTCCTCCGGTCGCGAGGACCACCTGCCGGGATGGGAAAAATGACGGGCCGCCCGCACCTTGGGCCGACACGCCCTGGATGCCCTCCCCGTCCTGCCGGAGCGCACGGGCCTCGAATCCTTCGAGAATCTCGATCGATGGCGTGGCCCGAACGCACCGGACCAGGGTTTCCATGATGATCCGCCCGGTCGCATCCCCTCCCGCGTGCACGATGCGGCGCCTCGAGTGGCCACCCTCGAGCCCGAGCCTGAGCGCGCCACTCGGGTGCCGGTCAAAGGGTACCCCGAGTGACGCGAGGTACTCGATAGCCCAGGGTCCTGCCTGCGTGATGTGCCGAGCGACACCTGGATCCACGAGTCCACCCCCTGCCTTGAGGGTATCGTCCGCATGGCGCGCGGGATCGTCGTCGGGCCCCACTGCAGCTGCAATTCCACCTTGGGCCCAAAGCGAAGAGCCTTCGTGTCCGAGCCTACCGCGGACGAGGAGTCGAACGGGTTTTGGCGCGATCGAGAGCGCGGCGACGAGACCGGCAATGCCCCCTC
The DNA here is from genome assembly GCA_021852325.1 of Pseudomonadota bacterium. Lineage (GTDB taxonomy): Bacteria > Pseudomonadota > Gammaproteobacteria > JAKAQQ01 > JAKAQQ01 > JAJZNM01. Next base: position 1,132 of record JAJZNM010000170.1, on the reverse strand, counting down.
CCACAATGAGGGGGGTTGAGGTGTCGCTCAAACCGCAAGCATCCGTTCCACCGCGCGGCGGGCGCGATCCGCGATCCCGGCCTCGATCTCGACCGCGTGGCGCAGAAACGCGAGCGATTCACGGATCTTGGCGAGCGTGATCCGTTTCATGTGCGGGCAGAGATTGCACGGACGGATGAACTGGACTTCCGGGTGTTCGACTGAGACGTTATCGCTCATGGAACACTCGGTGAGGAGCGCCACCTTGATGGGGTGCTGGTCATCAATATAGCGCGAAAGCGCAGTCGTGGAACCCGAGAAATCCGACTCGGCAACCACTTCGGGGGTGCATTCGGGATGCGCCAGGACCGTGAGATCGGGATGGACACGCCTGAGTTCGCGCACCTCCTCGGCCCCGAACTGCTCGTGGACGATGCACCGGCCATGCCAGGGGATGATGCTGACCGTGGTTTCCCGTGCCACATTGGCCGCGAGATAGCGGTCCGGGATCAGGATCACCTGGGGAGATCCTAAGGATTCAACCACCCGGCGGGCATTGCTCGAGGTGCAGCAGATGTCCGATTCCGCCTTGACGGAAGCGGAGGTATTGACATAGGTCACGACCGGTACCCCCGGGTACCTTTTGCGCAGCGCGCGCACATCCTCCGCCGTGATTGATTCGGCGAGTGAACAGCCGGCCTCGGGATCGGGAATGAGCACCTGCTTGTCGGGATTGAGGAGCTTCGCCGTTTCGGCCATGAAATAGACGCCGGCCATCACGATGACCTCGGCATCGAGGCGGGCCGCCTCGCGTGCGAGATTTAGGCTGTCTCCCACGATGTCGGCGACACAGTGGTAGATTTCCGGTGTCTGATAGTTGTGGGCCAGGATCACGGCGTTCCGGGTCCGCTTGAGCTCGGCAATGGCATCAATCTCTGTCGCCAGCACAGGCCATTCGACGGCAGGGACGAACGCACGGACCCGCTCATACAAGCGGTCCGGCTGTCTTTTCAGGGCAGTGTTCATGGGCCCTCCTATTATGCTCACTCTGAGCATTAAATGTGCGAACAAACGAATCCAGATCCCATTCGGAATGGTATGCCTAAGTGCGGAGCCCGTCAAATCTTGTCGGCGTCGCCCAACCTCCTCCGCG
>JAJZNM010000038.1 GCA_021852325.1 Pseudomonadota bacterium | reverse complement strand
ACAAGTCTACGCCGGATCGGACCCGGCTCATCCTGGTGGATCCGAAGATGCTGGAGCTGTCCGTCTACCAGGACATTCCCCACCTGCTCACGCCTGTGGTGACCGATGCCCGGGAAACTGCCGCCGTCCTGCGCTGGGCGATTGCCGAGATGGAACGCCGCTATCAGCTCCTTGCGCAATATGGCGCGCGGAGCCTGGCCGGGTATAACCGGAAAGTCGAGGAAGCCAATGCGAAGGGCCAAACCCTGCAGCCGACACAGCGTCCTGAGGGTTTCGAGGACAATGCCTCCCCGGACGAACCCGCACCCCTGCCGCTTCCCTACATCGTCATGGTGGTGGATGAACTCGCGGATCTCATGCTGGTGCTCGGGAAAAAGGTCGATGAACTGTTCGCCCGTCTCGCGCAAAAGGCCCGGGCCTCCGGGATCCATCTGATTCTCGCGACCCAGCGTCCCTCTGCGGATGTGATCACCGGACTCATCAAGGCCAATATCCCGGCCCGCATTGCCTTCCAAATCGCCTCAAAAACCGACTCCAGGATCATCCTGGACCAGAACGGTGCAGAGGCCCTGCTCGGCAACGGGGATATGCTGTTTCTCCCCCCGGGCCAAACCGTCCCCCAGCGTGTACATGGTGCATTTGTCTCAGACAACGAGGTTCACCGCATTGTCCGGCATCTCCGGAAAGAGGGCTCGCCACAGTATCTTGAAGCCATCCTGGAGGCCGGCGAGGAAGACCCGGCTCTGGCACCGCTCTTGGGAGGTGTGCCGGACGAAGAACGCGATCGGGATGATCTCTATGACGGGGCGGTCCAACTGGTACTCGAAACCAAGCGGGCGTCGGTGTCCATGGTCCAGAGGCGGTTCCGGATCGGCTACAACCGCGCTGCGCGGCTGGTCGAGCGCATGGAGCGCGAAGGTCTTGTGGGGCCGCTGCAATCGAATGGCTTCAGGCAGCTGTTGACCCCGGGATCTCATCATGACTGACCTCATCCGATGCTCGAGACGAACCCTGCTAGCCCTGGCGATGGGATGCGTACTGGCCCTGGGAGTCATCCCGTCCCACGCCAGCCAAGCCCCCCGTCTTCCGACTGTCCAGCCATTGCCACCACTCTTCACGGTCCGGACGCTCACCCAGGACCTCCGCCGGATCCAGACGTTTGTGGCCCGGTTCAAGGAACGCGTTACAAACCCAGCGCTCAAATCACATGTCCACCACGCAGGAAGGGTCTGGATCGAACGACCGAACCGTTTCCGCTGGCTTTACGAGACACCCAGCCGTGAAGTGATCACGGCCGATGGGCATGCAATTTGGATCTATGACGTGACACTCGAACAGGTCACGGTACGCCCCATGGCCCCAAGCCTCGGCGCAACCCCTGCCATGCTGCTCGCCGGGAGACAACCCCTGAACCGTCTGTTCAGGATTGAGATCCTGCCGCCCCGTCAGGGTCTGGAACGCGCCCGGCTGGAGCCGCTCACCCGGCACGGCGAGTTCCGGAAAATCGACATTGGGCTCCGCGATGGAATTCCTGTCGTCATGACGCTCTGGGACCGCCTGGGTGAAAAGACCCGGATACAGTTTTCCGCCATCCGCATCAACCATCCCATTCATCCCCAGCGGTTCCATTTTGTCCCCCCCCGTGGAGTGGCGGTCATCGGCCACCCTTGAGGCGAGAGCACTCTTGACGGCGTCCGGTTCAATCGTCCCCTTGGCAGAACGCCTTCGACCCCTGCAGATGAATGCAGTGCTCGGCCAGCGGCATCTTCTCGATCCCGGCTGCGCACTGGCGCCGGAAGTCCGGAGTCCTTTTTCTCTGGTACTTTGCGGCCCCCCGGGCACCGGGAAAACCACCCTCGGCCGACTCCTGGCCCGGAAATGGTCAGCCACTTTTCAAGCGCTGTCGGCGGTTGAATCAGGAGTCAAGGACCTGAGGCAGGCAGGAGAGGCCGGGCGTGCGAGGATGCCCGCAGCAACCCTGCTCTTCGTCGACGAGATCCATCGGTTCTCGAAAAGCCAGCAGGATGTGCTTTTGCCCTACCTGGAGGACGGCTCGCTCATCCTGGTCGGTGCAACCACCGAAAACCCGGGGTTTGCCTTAACCGGAGCGCTGCTTTCACGTCTCCGGATCCTCGTGCTGACTCCCCTTTCCGTGACCGACCTCGCCCTCCTGCTGGATCGGGCTGAGGCACACCTCGGAGAGACCTCGGGCCAGTGCATCCTGTGGGAGGAGGGGGTTCGTGATTTTGCGCTGCTCTCGGCAGATGGCGATGCCCGGAAACTGCTCAACGCCTTCGAGGGTGCCATTTCCGTTTCAGCGCCCGGACGGATGGAGATCCGGATAGACCAGGCACTCTGGGAACGGGTCATGGGCAAACGCATGCCGCGCTTCGATCGGGGTGGCGACCTTCACTACGACATCCTCTCAGCATTCCATAAAAGCCTGCGTGGCTCTTCGCCGGACGCGACCCTCTATTGGTTTGCCCGGTTTACCGAAGCGGGAGGCGATCCGCGCGTGCTGGCCCGCCGGATGGTCCGTGCGGCATCTGAAGACATCGGCCATGCGGATCCTGCCGCCCTGGGACTGACACTCCATGCCTGGGAAGCCTTCGAACGCCTCGGTGAACCGGAAGGTCTGCTGGGACTCGCGCAGGCTGCGATTTATCTCGCCGCCACGGAAAAAAGCAATGCGGTTTACCGTGCCTTTTCGCAGGCGCAAGAAGAAGTCCGGAAACTCGGGTCCTTGCCCGTTCCTTTGCACCTCCGCAATGCGACCACCGCGCTCGACCGTTCCGCAGGGTACGGCAAGGGATACCGCTATTCACACGATGAGCCACAGGCCTATTCGCCCGGCCAGACCTATTTCCCCGATGGCATCCAGGCCGTGGTACTGTACGAACCGAGCCTCCGTGGTTTTGAGAAGCGCTTTCATGAACGCCTCAAATCACTAAGGGGGCTGGATCAGGAACATGATAAATGAGATTCCTTAATATTAATAAATATATGATAAATAATAATATATGTTCTTCGAATACCGGATCAGGTGATGACCCTGCGACGATTTGCCCATGACTCAAGCACAAGACGGAAAGGATAGATGGGACGAGCGATACCGTGAACCCGGATTCGCCTATGGCACCGAAGCCAACGAATTCCTTCAATCCGTTGTCACGAGGCTGCCACCGGGCCGGGTCCTGTCACTTGCGGAAGGTGAGGGGCGCAATGCGGTCTACCTCGGGAAACGCGGTTTCCAGTTGACTGCCGTGGACCAATCCGCCGTCGGACTTGCGAAAGCGTCAGGACTGGCCCGGATGCATGGCGTCGACCTGTCCACCGAGGTGGCTGATCTCAAGGGCTACCGGATCGAGCCCTCGAGCTGGGAGGTCGTGGTGTCTATTTTCTGTCATGTCCCCCCCTCGATCCGCAAGCGTCTCTATCGCGCCGTGGTCGAAGGATTGGTGCCCGGAGGGGCGCTCGTCCTTGAGGCCTATACGCCACAGCAGCTCGAGCTCGGGACCGGCGGACCGAAAGACCGGGACTTGCTGGTCGACCTCAGCACGCTTTGCAGAGAGCTTTCAGGCCTAACGTTTGAAATTGCGAGAGAGACCGTTCGTGAGATACACGAAGGGCGGTACCACGACGGTGCGGGTGCTGTGGTCCAAGTCCTTGCTTTCCGTTGAGCCCCAACCAGCGGTGCGACCCAGCTGCCTGCTCGGCCGCGGGCAGGGTTGAAGCGGAGCTTGGTAGGGTTTCGGGAGGACGCCATGAAACGGGATTTTGTAAGTTTCAGTGAGTTCTACGACTACTACCTGTCCCAGCACAGCATGGTGAACTGCCGCCGGATGCACTTTATCGGCACCCTGCTCGTGATCCTGGACCTTCTCTTTGCGGGGGCTGAGCACAATGCCTGGTGGCTCCTTTTGGCACCGGTCCTCGGCTATGGATGTGCCTGGATCGGTCATGTGCTCTTTGAAAGAAATCAGCCGGCAACCTTTGGCCATCCGGTCTGGAGCCTGATCGGGGACGGGAGGATGTTCTGGGACATGCTGCGAGGTCGTGTGCGCCTCTGGTAGGGACACGTTCGCGGGTGATGCAGCGATGGTCCCGCTATAATGGGCCGCCTGAACCGACCGGAACCCCCTCGTCATGAGCATTGCGACACCCGTCTGGATTGGGCTCGGTAGCGGAATCGGAGTGGTTTTGCTGGCGTGGATGGGGATCAGGCTGGGACGTGCCTGGGCCGGATACCGCGCACGCCGGCTTCATCGTGCGTTCCTGAAACTGACTCCCTGGGTTGTGAACAACCGCATCCTGCCGGATGGGCTCGGCGGCTGGATCCATGCCGACTTCTTGGTCCTCACTCCGTGTGCCCTGCACTGGATCAGTGTCTTTCAGGTCGAAGGCTCGGTTTTTGGATCCCACAACATGGCTGAATGGACGGTACTCGACTCCCAAAAGCGCTGGACCTTTCCCAACCCACTGCTCGCCATCCCGCAAAAAAGTGGTGCCCTGCATGCGTTGATCGGAGACACGATCCCGATCGTGATGGACTGGTTGTTTCTCGGCGATCCTGCATTTCCGAAAGGCCGTGTCGAGGGGGTCTGGCTACTCGACGAATGTTTCGAGCGATTGAAACGTGAGCTCGATCCATCCCGTCCCCTGCCAGAGGCCTGGCAGGATCTTTGGAAGCACCTGTTGACCGTGTCGGCTGAACCTTAACTCCGGGGTGCGGCGCCGACATAGGCGGCGATGACCTCGCCAAGACAGGCCGTGAGCCGTGTCACGGTTTTGAGGTCCAGAAACTCGTTTGGCCCATGGGCATTGGCGGAAGGCCCCAGCACACCAGTGACGAAGTACTGCGTACTCGGGTAGCGATCGGCCAGCATCTGCATGAATGGAATGCTCCCCCCGGTTCCCATCGACAATGCGGGTGCGTCAAAATGGGCCAGCGAGGCTTGCTGGAGTGCGGTTGCAAGCCAAGAGGCGGTTTCGGGCGCATTCCAGCCCGACATGGCCGAATGGACGATGAAGCTCGTCTGGGCCTGAAAAGGGGCATCAGCGGACAGGACGGCCTCGATGGCCTGTGCGGCCGAGTTCGGCTCGAGAGTCGGCGGGAGACGGAGGGACAGCTTGATGGCGGTCATGGGGCGAAGGACGTTGCCGCCCCCCTGGATTGAAGGCAGCCCTTCAGCACCCGTGATTTCAAGCGCAGCCCGCCAGGTATTGGCCAAGAGTGCCTCCTCCGGGTGGCGGAATCGGGGCTGCGTGCTCCCGGCCCAGGGAAACTTTTCCCAGACGAGATCGCCGAGGGCAGATGCCGTCTCGCGCATCTCTTGCTTTCTCGCAGATGGAATCGCCACGGCCAGGCCAGCCAGGGTGATCTCGCCGGTGGCGGCATTCTCAATCCGGTCGAGAAGGGCACGGAGGATCTGAAATGTGGAAGGTACGATGCCGCCCGCCGCGCCCGAATGCACGCCCTCGGAGAGCACCTGAACACGCAGCTCCCCGATCAGGTTACCTCGGAGCGAAGTCGTTTGCCAGAGGTGCGCATAGTCCCCGCATTCGGCATCCAGGCATACGATGAGCCCGGGCCGGTCGAGCCGGGACTGGAGCGCATCGAGATGCGCGGCCAGGTCGATGCTCCCGCTTTCCTCGGAACATTCGATGAGGCCGATGGACCGGGGTAGGGGCCGACCCATGTCGGTCAAGAGTCTCAATGCAGCAACCGACGCAAAAACGGCGTATCCATCATCGGCTCCGCCACGGCCATAAAGACGTCCCTGATCAAGTACCGGCGTCCAGGCGCCGAGACCTTCGCGCCAACCCTCGAACGGAGGCTGCTTGTCGAGGTGCCCGTACATGAAGAGGGGAGGCAGGTGGGCCAATGAGGGATCTGGGGGAACCTCGAAGTAGAGAAGCGGTGTGCGCCCTGCGAGTTCCCGGATCTCGAGGCGCGCGTGGGGCGGCAGATGGGCACGGCACCACTCGGAAGCCAACCGGATGGCCTGATCCATGGCACCCCGGCGCTTCCAGTCCGGATCGAAGGCTGGAGACTGATTGGGGATACGGATGTAGTCCATGAGTGTGGGCAGAATCTCCCCATTCCAGAAGGATTCGGTTCGGGCGAGCGGGATCACGGGAGTGGTCATGGTGTGGCAACCCATGTGTGGTGTCCGGGATGAGAGGGCGGGGCCGGGAGGTCAAGGCCAAAGCAGGCTACGGTATTGTCACACACGATCCGGGCCAGCGCTTCCGTGGGCATATGCAGGTGACCCGCGATCAGGGATCCGATATGCGGCAGGAACGCCGGTTCGTTTCGTCCACTATGCGGTTTGGGTGTTAGTGTCCGTGGCAGCAGATACGGTGCGTCCGTTTCCAGGAGCAGGCGGTTCAGGGGAATTGCAGGGAGGAGATCCGGAAGGTGGCGGCCACGGCGCTCATCTGCAATCCAGCCGGTGAGCCCGATCCAGAGCCCAAGATCAAGATAGTGCTCGAGTTGATCCCGGGTACCAGTGAAGCAATGCAAGACCCCTTTGAGCCTTGCTTTCCCGAAGGCCCGAAGGATCGCGAGGAAATCCGCATGCGCATCCCGTTCATGCAAAAAAAGCGGTTTTCCGCATTCGTGAGCCAGAGTCAGCTGCTTCTCGAATGCCGTGCGCTGGTCTTTCGGGTCTGAAAAATGACGAAAATAATCAAGCCCGCATTCGCCGATGGCGACCACACCCGGTTTCCTGGCATACGTCGTGATCAGTTCCCAGTCCGCGGGCTCAACTCGCGATGCCTCATGCGGGTGAATGCCGGCCGTAACCGAAACCAGCCCGGGAAACCGTTCGATAAGTGCATAGCCCCCCGCGGTTCCCGCGGCATGGCAAGCCGTCACGATCAGGTGCACCACGTGGGATGCCCGGGCACGGGCAATGACCTGGTCGCGGTCGGCATCAAAACGGGCGTGCGTCAGGTTCACGCCGATATCGATCCACCGTGCTGTGGATGCCGTCACGACCCCGTTAGGGTCCGCACGGGATCCTGTGGGCCGCCCGGTCATGATGTTGCAATCAGTCCCGGTTTCCCGGTTGGGTGGTGATGAACGCGTCCTAGGACCAGACGAGCGTCACGATGCCATTGCTGCCCGAACCCGCGGGAGCGTCGTACTGGCCACCTTTCCCCGGAGGGAGCCCGTTGATTCCCGCTGGATTCGGTTGGGCCTGTCCCGAGCCTCCCGCGCCACCGCCACAAGGACCCATACCTCCGGAAGCGCCATTCGCCTGATGCAGATTGCCGCCTGCCCCCCCGTCCGAAACGCAAGCGACTCCGCCCAGAGTGCCGGCTCCACCCCCCCCACCATAGGCGCCAGAACCACCGGGTGCTCCGGCCAGGTTCCAATGGCAGGCTGCGCCACCGCCACCGCCTCCATTGAACGCGCCTCCGTTTCCCCCGATGAAACTGCAGCGGTTACCGCCATTCCCACCTCTGCCACCGTAACCCGTGCCACCACTTCCGCCGAACGCGTCGTGAGCACCCCCACCGCCCGTGCCCACGATGATCGTCAGCACTTCTCCGGGGTAGACGCAGGAGCTCGGGCATGCCTGGACTCCTCGCGCACGCCTTGAAACACGGAGCATCGCGGAAACCATCTGCCCCTGCCCACCTGACCCGCCCTCATCGCCATTCCGGTCGTTGACTGCGCCGCCACCACCACCGCCCCCAGCCGCTACCACCAGGAGGTGTCCATCACCCAAAAGAGCAGATGCGCCACCACCACCACCGCCTGCGCCCGCACAGTCTTTTTCATAGCTGCAGGTATAGGCCGCGCCATCACCCGGCAGGCGTACCCACCCTACATTCCCGCCGCCACCCGCGGCACCGATGATCTGGACCTCAATCATTCCACCCGCATCGCCCTGTGGAATGGTCCAATGGTATGTGCCCGGTGTCCGCCAGGTTTTCATTCCGGCCGGTTGTGGTGCCGAGGCGGAGGCAGGATCCGTTTTCCTCGACGCAGGGTGGCTACAGGCTGCCATGGCGAACATGCTCAGGGCCAGAAGGCCTGCTCGGGACAGTTGACTGAAACGTTGCGGTGCGGGTTCCGATTCGAGCAATGGGGTCGGCATTTTTCATCCTCACGATCTGTTGGCCGGTCTGAGACCGGGGTCGCGTTCAAACGCATCGAAGTATACTGAATTGGTTGAGGGGATCGCAAGAAATCAGGGCTCCATGAGGCATCTCGATCATGTTCATCGCTCATGGCTGCAGCTTGACTCCGGGGCTCCTCGACAGGCACCGGGGAGAGTGGGATGATGGATTCGCCCGTCTCTTGTTCCTGGAGTCGGGGAACTCAAGGGTCCATACGGGGTCACAAAAGTGATGGCTGGCTCGTGCCAAGGTACGGGCGGGTCTTTGATAATGACAAGCCTGAGGAGATCGATCATGCGTCCCAACCGATTCCCGCCAGCTCGGGGTGTCTTTTTGCTTTCTGCCTTCGCTCTCGTGATGCTGTCCGGGCCAGCCTTCGCCTCCAAGGGGCAATCCGCTTCTGGCGGCAACCCCTGCCGGGGGCGTGATGCGCTTTTGGCCATCCTGGACCGGCCGACCGTCGGAGACAGCAGCTGTGCGGTCCGGTCAGGCCGTGTCGTCGTGGAAGCGGGGTACGCCTATTCATCTCTCTATCCCCCCGCAAGCGGGCACGGGCAGATCTATCCACAACTCGAACTTCGTTTTGGATTGTCACACGACAACGAATTTGTTTTCCTGCCAGCCGAACGCATTCTGGCGCCACAGGCTGATGGATATACCGCTTCGGTCATTGGCCTCAAGCACGAGATTGATGTGTCTCCCGCCTGGCAGTTTGCAGCGGAAAGCCTGGTGACGCTTCCCTCGGGGGATCCCAACCAAGGAAGCGCGGGAACCGGGATTGCGGTGAATGGCATCGCCAGCTGGAGCCCGAACTCGACGGTCGGATTGTCGCTGATGGTGGGAGTCACGTCGGATACAGAACCCACGAATCTCGGTGGCGGGCGTTATGCGAGTTTCAATCCGGATGGCGTCGTCACCTGGGAGTTTGTGCCCAATCTCCAGTTATATGCTGAAGTCTACGGTCAAACCCATACTGGAGTCGGCCAAGGCAGCGGCTATGATGCGGATGGCGGGATCCAGATTCTCGTGAGCCGTGATTTCGAGTTGGATTTCGAGGCTGGCACACGGCTTTCGGGGCAGCTCGGCGGTTTCTCGCACTATGTGGGCGCCGGACTCGGCCTTGAGTTTTAGCCGGGTGGCGCTCAGGCCCCGAGACGGGTCCGGCTGATCCAGAACTGCTGGATTCGTTCCATAGCCTGTTTGAGGGTGCTCAGCTCTGTGGCATAGGACAGGCGGAGATGCCCAGGGGCTCCGAACGCAGATCCCGGAACCACGGCGACACCCGCGTGCTCAAGGATCTCGGATGCCAGGGTCAGATCGTCTCGGACCGATGGAGCCTCCTTCAAAAAGGTCCTGCAATCAGCAAAGAGGTAGAAGGTCCCATCAGCCGGCGTGACCTCGACCCCGGCCAGCCTCTTGAGCTCGGGTGCGAGATAGTCATGACGCTCATGATAGGCGTGGACCATGCCGGCAATCAGCGCCGGCGTACTGCGAAGCGCCGCCACCGCCGCAGCCTGGGCAATGGAGTTGGCACTCGAGATCGTATGGGACTGGAAATCGGACATGGCCCCGATCAGCTCCTTCGGTCCGGCTGCATACCCGATGCGCCACCCGGTCATGGCGTAGGTCTTCGAGACTCCATTGACCACCACACACCGGCCCCTGAGGTCAGGGCAGACCATCGGAAGGTTGGTGAAGGGTTCCTCACTCCATAAAATGCTCTCGTAGAGGTCATCCGTTGCGATCACGACCTGTGGATGACGGCGCAAGACGGCTCCAATCGATTCCAGCTCGGCCCGGCGGCATTGCACTCCGGTTGGGTTGCACGGGCTGTTTAGGATAAAGAGCCGACTGGGAGGTTCGAGTGCACGGTCCAGCGCCTCGAGATCCAGGCGGTAATGCTCCCGGGCTTCTGTCTTGAGGACCGTGCATTCGGCTCCAGAGAGCCGGATGATGTCAGGATATGAAACCCAGTAGGGGGCGACGATGACCGCGCGATCGCCCGGGTTCAGGAGACATTGCGCCAGCGCATGCAGTGCATATTTGGCTCCCGGTGCGACCAAGATCGAATCCAGCGGATAATGCAGCTGGTTATCCGTCTCGAATTTGTCCCGGATGGCTTCACGCAGGGAGCGGTTGCCTTCACTGGGTGTATAACGGGTCTGCCCGGACTCCATCGCGAGCCGGGCTGCCTTTCGGATCGGCTCGGGTGTGTCGAAATCCGGCTCACCCGCCGAAAGACTGATCACCGGCTGGCCCTTGGCTTTCATTTCGGCGGCTTTGGCGGCAATAGCCAGAGTCGGGGAGGGCATGAGGTCAGCCAGACGGTGAGACAGTCGGATCATGGGTTTCATGATATGGGCACTCGGGTGAGGACTACATGATAGGCATAAACGGTCCGGGTGTCATGCCTTCAGCGGCCTCTGCCTTCACTCAAACTGAATCGGTTCCGGTTCGCAGACGCCTGGCAGCCATCACCGGGCCTCGCCACTGGATCCACTGGATGTGGGGTGATATGGCTACCCGACGCCCGAAACTGGGTATCGAGCGGCGTGGATATGAAGCCCTGTACCGGGTCGATGTCCGTCTCCATGCCAAGCCGTGTCAATCCGTATTGAATGCAACACTCCGCAATGGACCGATCGCAGGTGCTCCACCTCGCTGGTGAGCCGGTTCCAGCGAGACTTTGGTACCCACACGAAGGGATGCGCGATCTGATCGTGTGTCTGGCAGGTTTTCGGGATTGTTCCTTGAGCTAGAATATGAGCATGGAACGAGTTGGCATCCTGTCTTTCAAGGTGATTCCCAGGCGTTTGCAAGCCATCATGCGTGATGGGCAGCTCGAGTCTGACGGTGTCTCGATCCTGCGCCAGGACCTGCACCTTAGTCGGAACAAGATCGCCTCGTGTGCATCACCGGGGATGCAAGCGGTACATCCAGCGGGTGTCCCATATGCAGCGCTCGCCACACGCGCAAGGGACGGGACTGGCGATGTAACGCCTGTAGACTTGAGGGCCAGAGAGACATTGTCGGCGCCGTCAATATGCTGCACCCCATCGCCTTCGGTCCAGTGGTGCCCTTTCCGAAGTGCATCACGCATCTACGTCCAGTCAATCTCCGACGGAGTCGTCGCTCAGGCACAGGCTGACGTTGTCGCCGAATCGCAAGTGTCAAACACCACACCGGAACCGGCGTGGGTTCTCTCCAGGAACGGCCCACGGCTTGTAAGATGGGGTTAGACGCCCATCCGCTTTAGCGGATATGGGAGTTTCACCATGCAGTGGAGGTGATGGCTTTGGATGCGCGATTCGAACTGGTTGCGGATTACGGACCAGCGGGTGACCAGCCGGAGGCGATCAGCGCACTGAGCACCAACCTGCAATCCGGGTTGGTTCGTCAGATCTTGCTCGGCGTGACCGGCTCCGGGAAGACCTTCACCGTCGCGAACGTGATCCAGAACGTACAGCGGCCAACACTGGTGCTGGCACCGAACAAGACGCTCGCGGCACAGCTCTACGGAGAGTTCAAGGGCTATTTTCCGCATAATGCGGTCGAATACTTCGTGTCTTACTACGATTACTACCAGCCCGAAGCCTACGTCCCGCAGTCTGATACCTATATCGAGAAAGACGCAACCATCAACGAGCATATCGAACAGATGCGACTTTCGGCCACCAAGGCCCTTCTGGAGCGCCGGGACACGGTGATCGTGGCGACCGTATCCGCAATCTATGGTCTCGGCGACCCGGAATCGTATCACCGCATGGTGTTGCACCTGGCTGTCGGAGACCGGGCTGACCAGCGCCAGATCCTGATGCGGCTGGCCGATATGCATTACCAGCGCAATGACTACGATCTCGTGCCGGGGACGTTTCGCGTTCGAGGTGACCTGATTGACATCCATCCCAAGGAATCCGAACGTGATGGATTGCGGATCGAGCTCTTCGATGACGAAGTCGTCAAGCTCCAGCTGTTTGATCCACTGACCGGGCTCGCTCGCCAGAACCTGAAGCGCTATACAGTTTACCCGGGCAGCCACTATGTCACGCCACGTGATCGTGTCCTCGATGCCCTGGTCAGCATCCGGACCGAGTTGGATAGCCGTCTCCACTGGTTGCGCGAACAAGGCCGTCTTCTCGAGGCCGAGCGGCTCGAACAACGGACACGGTTTGATCTCGAGATGATGCAGGAGCTCGGCTATTGCACCGGAATCGAGAACTATTCCCGGCATCTTTCAGGACGGAAAACTGGGGAGCCCCCGCCCACACTCTTTGATTATCTACCCGCTGATGCCTTGCTCGTGATCGATGAAAGCCATATCACGATCCCGCAGCTCGTCGGCATGTATCGCGGTGACTACTCCAGGAAATCCACTCTGGTCGACTATGGATTCCGTCTCCCGTCCGCCTTGGACAACCGGCCACTCCGTTTTGAGGAGTTTGAGGCCCGTCTCCTGCAGACTCTTTATGTGTCAGCTACGCCCGGCCCTTATGAACGACAGCACGCGGATGCGATCGTCGAGCAGCTGGTTCGTCCGACCGGGCTTGTCGATCCGGAGATTGAAGTCCGTCCGGCCCGGAGCCAAGTCGAAGACCTGCTCTCGGAAATCCGCAACCGGGCGGATCGTTCCGAACGGATACTGGTCACCACATTGACCAAGCGCATGGCAGAGGACTTGACTGAATACCTTGAGGAACAGGGCATACGTGTCCGTTACCTGCACTCGGATATCGACACCGTTGAGCGTTCGGCGCTCATTCGGGACCTGCGCAAAGGGGTATTCGACGCCTTGGTCGGTATCAACCTATTGCGGGAAGGACTGGATCTCCCGGAAGTCTCGCTCGTCGCGATCCTCGATGCGGACAAGGAAGGGTTTCTGCGATCCGAGGGGGCTTTGATCCAAACCGTTGGCCGGGCGTCTCGCAACCTCTCCGGAAAGGCGATCTTTTACGCTGAACAGAGGACGGCCTCCATGTCCCGAGCCATCGAAGAGACCGAGCGGCGGCGCCATCGGCAGCTGCAATTCAATGACGTACATGGGATTGTGCCCCGGGGGATCGAGAAAGGCATACTCGATGTGATGGATGCAGATGGCGGCCAGCCGATGAAGGGGAGGAAGGGAGTGCGTTCGAGGCAGGCGACCCAGGATGATCCCGCCTGGAATCCACAGGGACTGGCCCAGCAGATCAAGCAGCTCGAAAAAGAGATGCATGATCTCGCGAAACAGCTGGAGTTCGAAAAAGCAGCAGTACTGCGTGACCAGATTGGGGATCTCCGTGACCAGCTCCTGCTCCTCGCGCCCAACCCATGAACCGGGGCTCCCGGGTATCCCTCACGAGTGCCAGCGGTGCGATGCACAACCAGGGTACACCGTCTGTCAACGCAATTCAGAAATGTCCCCTTTTCTCCA
>JAJZNM010000062.1 GCA_021852325.1 Pseudomonadota bacterium | reverse complement strand
GGGGCGGTCGATGTCATCCCCGCAGGTCTCCTCGCCCAAGCCACCCCGCGCATGCTTCGGGGGATCCGGATGCTCTGCCACGATCTGGCCCGTGCGCGCGCCTTCCAGTCCGCCCGGGCGGTCCGGTTCAAGGCTCGCGCCCAGGCTTCCCGCGGACATGCGCCCAGAGTTCTTCCGACCCGCCTTCCCCCCGGAGAGCGACACGGGCCATGACGAAGAGGAGATCTGAAAGCCGGTTGAGGTAGCGCTGGGCGTCTCGCGGAGCCGCGGCACCGAGCTGGCAGAGCACCCGCTCGGCCCTCCGGCAGACGGTGCGCGCGACGTGCAGGGCACTTGCTCCCGGCCCGCCGCCGGGCAGGATGAACTCGGCGAGCGCTGGCAGGTCGGCGTTCAGGCGGTCGATCGAAGCCTCCAGTTCGGACACCCGGTCCGCCCCGATCAGCGGCGGCAATCCGGGAGTCGCGATTTCCCCACCCAGGTCGAACAGGGCATGCTGGATCTCCCGGAGCAGCCGATCCACCTCAGCGGGTAACGCCTGGGCTCTCACAAACCCGAGCACGCTGTTCAGCTCGTCGATCGTTCCATACGCCTCGACCCGGGGATCCGTTTTGGCCACGCGTTGCCCGTTCCCAAGCCCCGTGGTGCCATCATCACCTGTACGCGTGTAGATCCGGCTCAAGCGATGTCCCATGGCAACCTGCTCCCGGGCCTGATCGGCCTAATAGTGCCAGAGAACGTGCACGAACAGGGCACGTCCTTCAGTTTCGTATCCAGCCACTTCAGTGTACCGGACGCCGAACACGTTGACGAGGCTGAGACTCGCGATCCAGTGGGCCGCAAAATGGAGACCGGCCACCGCATTTGTCACCACATAGCCGGGATCGATGGTCGTCGTGTAGGGGGAATCCGGCCGGGGCCCCGTTGCCAGCCATTCGGCGCCGGCATACCAGGCGCCTTCATGGTAGTGCAAGGCCGCGGTCAGAGACCGACGGGCCCGGCGCGCCAGGGTCTCGCCGGTCACGAGATCCCTCGGGTTCTGGAGCACGGCTTCGGCCCGCACCTGCCAGTGACCGAACCCGTGGGCATAGGTGAGATCGACTCCCTGGATCCGTGCCCGTCCGATGTTTTCATTGATGCCTTCCGGGTATTGTGCGGTGGGATTGAGATAGATGATGAGGTTGGTCAGGGTATCCTCATAGCCGTCAATCCCGAAGTGCCCGACCCCGGGCCAGCGTTCATGGAATCCAAGGTCGATCTCATGGGAGCTTTCCGGAAGGAGATGGGGATTGCCGCCGAACCCGAAACGGTCTTCCGCGCTCGGGGCGCGGAATCCGCTGCCCCAGCTCAGGTCGATCCGGCTTTGCGAACTGAGCGCCTCGTTCCAGCCGAGATTCCACTCGTTGTGCGATCCGAAATCCTCGTCATCCGAGCGCCGGACGGTCAGGAGCAGGCGGCTCGGCCCCGTGTGCCAGTCGTCTTCGACGTAAACCGCCCGCCCCCAGGTATGGACATCATAGGCCGTGCCATAGACCAGGGATGCCGTACGGGCATCCTGCACGTAGAGTCCGAGGGTGAGGAGATCCATCGGGCTGAGACGGACGTTGTTTTGCCAATCGAGGGCATAGCGCCGGGTCAGGGCAAAATCCGGACCTTGGTTCTGGTCCAGCCGGTTGACATAACGGCTGATGAGCCAGGCGCTCGTCCAGTCTTCCGTGGGTGCGCTGTCGAAAGCGAGACTCAGGGCGCGGTCGTTGTAGTCTTCACTGAGCGGTGCGAGGTTGTAGCTCAGGTAATCGCTCTGTCCCGTCGACTGCCATTGGCGCAGTTCGAGGTGTCCGGTGGGGACCGCGGCACGCAGGAACGCCTGGACGGTCGTGTTTTCATAGCCGGCACTCAAAGGGCTCGCCGTCACGGGCGGAAATCCATCCGTCAGTTCGTGGTGAAGATCGACTCCGGCCTGGATGGAGGAGGTCCCGTCCGAGGCCCCCGCGCTCTCCGTGGTCGTTCCATAGCGGCCGGCACCGAGACCGACATGGGCATGGAAACGGTGGGCCTGCCCGCGCGTGAGGATGTCGATGACGCCACCGATCCCGTCCGAACCGTACAGGGCGGCGGTCGGGCCTTCCACGATCACGATCCGCCGGATCGAGTCCAGGCTGATGTTCTGGAGCGGCGGTTCCCCGATATTGCCGCCGTTGATCTTGACCCCGTTCAGCAGCACCAACGTCTGGCTGCTGTTCGCTCCGCGGATGAACACCGAAGCGGGTTGTCCCGGTCCACCGCTCACCGAGACGTCGAGACCGGCATAAAACCTGAGGAGCCCGGGCAGGGTCTCGGCGCCGCTTTCACGGATCTCGCGGCGGGTGATCACGATCACCGGCTGGGGGATCTGGTCGAGGGGGACCGGGGTGCGGGTCGCCGTGACCACGATCGGGGCGAGCAGGGTCGGGCTGGCAGAGGCCAGTCCTGTTGCGGTGAGGGCAGCGAAGACCAGCCCGGGCAGGAGACGGTGGATGTTCATGGGAGGGAGCTCCTCGACCTGCACGCCCGCAGGCCGGATTCAGATGGATGAACCCGATCAGCGGTGGAGGATCGAAAAGCACGAGGCGTGCCCGTAATCGCCCACCGCGACACCGGAATGATGCGTCGAGTGGCCGGTCTCCGGGCTTGCGAAGGTCCTCAGGTTGAGGAGGGGGCATGGCCTTCCCACGCGTTTGCGCAGTGGCTCAATCACGCCTTTTCCCTTCGCCTACCGTTGCGGGGGCAGCGCCGGCTTGACGTTCTGGAACGAATACCGGCTTCCCAAGTTCACCCATCGGTGAACGCCATTCACGCGATGGCGACTCTAGCAGAGGCTGTGAGCGGAAGTCAAGGTGAAAGCCAGTGGCCCGAACGCAGGGAAGCCGGATCCTCGTATCGTGCGGTCCATTCCATCACGGTTGTGGGCGAGTGCTCTCGGCAGGCACTTGCGGAAGGCCCGGGCTGAGGAACCTAAACCCGGTGTGCTGATATAATCACGCCCTCCCATGCTGCTCATCTGGAGTCTCCGTTCATGTCCCTCGATACACTGACCCCTGGCGAGAATCCGCCCCGCGACCTACATGTGGTGATCGAAATTCCCGCGGGGGCGCCGCCGGTCAAATACGAGTTCGACAAGACATCCGGATTCCTGATGGTGGACCGGTTTCTCACGACCTCGATGGTTTACCCGGCGAATTACGGATTCATTCCGAAGACCCTGGCCGAGGATGGCGATCCCGTCGATGCCCTGGTCGTCACACCCGTGCCGCTTTATCCGGCGGCCGTCATCCGGGTGCGTCCGCTCGGCCTTTTGCGCATGACCGACGAACACGGTCCCGATGCCAAGCTCGTTGCCGTTCCGGTGGATGCGGTTTCACGTGAGTATGTCAACGTGCGCGAGATTCAGGATCTGCCCCAAGCGCTGCTCGACCGGATCGCACATTTCTTCTCGCACTACAAGGATCATGAGCCCGGGAAATGGGTTCGAGTCGAGGGCTGGGAGGGCATTGAGGCGTCCGACCGCGAGGTGCAAGGCGGGATCAGACGCTACGGCCACGCCTGATTGCTCTCAATCCGGCCGTAACCCCGTCAAAAGAAATCGAAGACCCGTCCGCGCCGGGAGTCAGCGCTCACGACTTCAGTCCCGTAGAGAGAGGCGAGGGCAGGAGGCGTGAGGGCTTCTGGGGTCGCCCCCACGAGATATCGGCCGGATCCGAGAAGGAGCAGGACGCGGTCGGTGAAGCGGAACGCGGCCGTCGGATCATGCAGGGCCATGACGACCGCTTTTCCCTTCCGGTGCGCCAAAGCCGCAAAATGCTCGAGCATGAGACGCTGGTAGCGCAGATCGAGCTGGGTCGTGGGCTCATCCAGCAAAAAAATGTCGGGATCCTGGGCCAGGATCAGGGCGATCGCGAGACGCTGGGCTTCGCCCGCAGAGAGCGATCCAGCGGGGCTGTCGCGGCGGGGCCCAAGACCCGTGACCCGCAATGCGCCGAGCGTCTTTCGGAGATCCTCGAAGTGCGGCTGTCCCAGGAGTCCGAGATGGGGGTGTCGCCCGAGCAGGACCGTCTCGTGCACGCTGATCGGCAGGCCCGGGTCGTTTTCTTGGAGCAGGATGGCGATGCGGCGGGCACGCAGGCGTCTCGGCCAGTGGTCGATCGGCTGGCCGAACAGGCGTACCGAGCCCGCACGCGGCATGGGCAGGAGTCCCGCGAGCGTTTTGAGGAGTGTGCTTTTGCCGATGCCGTTCGGCCCGAGGATGCCCCAGACCTCTCCGGCGGAGACCGTGAACGACAACTCCTCAGAGATCTGGACGGTGGGGGTCTCGAGCGTGAGTCCCTCGACCGAGAGGGCCACGGGCGCGAACGGGTTCATGAACGCGTTCCACGCGCCAGCAACACCAGGAACAGGGGGATGCCGAGAAACGCGGTCAAGACCCCGACCGGCAGTTCCTGGGGAGCCACGAGGCTCCGGGCCAGGGCATCGGCCAGAACCAGGAGACAGCCGCCCCATAAGGCGGCCAGTGGCAGGAGCCGGCGATGATCGGCCCCGACCGCGAATCTCACCATGTGTGGCACGATGAGCCCCACGAAGCCGATCATGCCTGCATCGGTGACCGCGATGGCCGTGACCAGGGAGGCGACGAGATAGAGCCCGATGAGGAGCCGGGCCGTGTGTACGCCGAGACTCTGGGCCGCATCAACCCCGCGCAGAAGCTCATGGAGCGGACCGGCGAGGGGCCAGAGCAGGACCACCGCCAAGACCAGTGCGAGGAGGCTCAGCCGTGCGCCAGGACCATAGCCCAGGTTCCCCATCAGCCAGAACAGCATCGTGTGGAGGGTGGGATCCGGGGACAGCGCGAGGAGGAGTGTCACGATGGCTCCAAACCCGGATGCCATGACAATGCCGGTGAGGAGTAAACGGGTCGGCGTGATGGGGCCGGTGAGACGCGTGAGCAGAAGGAGCAGGAAGGTGGCTGCGGCGGATCCGAGGAAGGCATTGCCCATGACCCAGTACAGTGGCAGCCCACCGATCAGGCTCAAGAGTGCAGCGACCGCGGCACCACCCGAAACCCCGAGGACATAGGGGTCCGCGAGGGAGTTGCGCAGGAGGACCTGGAGGAGCGTGCCCGACAGGGCCAGCAGTCCGCCGACCGAAAAGGCGAGGAGGATGCGGGGAATCCGGAGTTGCCAGATGATCGTCCGGATGACCGGAGCACCCCGGCCGAGCAGGGCCCCTGAGACCTGGTGGAGCGAGAGCGGAACCCCGCCCACGGTGAGTCCGAAGAAACAGGCGAGGATGCAGAGTACCCCGGTCAAGGTCAGTGTAGCGGACAGGCGCCGTCGGCTGTTCTGCCGCCATGCCGCCGGGTCCTTCCTCCAGTCCATGCTCAGAATGCTGGCCTCAGCACCGCAAGCAGCACGATCGCTATCAGGAAGAGTGTGGGCACCTCATTGAGGACCCGGTAGAACGCCGGGGATCGCCGGGCGGGCGCGGTCCGGAGGTCCTTGACGAGGCAGCCCAATAGGATGTGGTAGGCGATCAGACCTGCAACGAGCCCGAGCTTGATTTCGAGCCAGAGAGGCGGTGGCCAGAACCAGCCGACCAGGAGCCACAGCCCGAAGCCGACGGTGAGTAGTGCGCCGAGGGTTGTGATCACGAAAAGCCGTTTTTCCATGACCTCGAAGCGACGGGCAGACTCCGCACTCACGCCGGGCTCGCTGTGGTAGACAAAGAGTCGGGGCAGGTAGAACAGTCCGGCAAACCAGGTCACCATGAAGATGATGTGGAACGCTTTGATCCAGAGCATGGAGCGTCTTCCGGGGAGGAGGGAGCGAGATAGGTTAGCGCAAAAAGCCCTCGCCGATGGCGGGTGGCGTCGATCGAGGGATCCGGAAGCTCGGCCGGCCGGGGCTTGATCGGCCACCTGGGGTCCCCGCGAGAGGCAAGCTGTTAGCATATAGGGCACAAGGGTCCATGACGGTTGATATTGTGTCCCGTACGCTCGCGATCGCCCCTAGCCGGAGCCTGCGCCAGATCTGGCTGATTCGTTCGGCATCCGTACTGGCTGTTGTGGGATTGGTCTTCAGCGCCTATTGGCTCGGGCAGATCCAGGCCGGTTTTGACCAGTTCGATAGCGCCGTCCGGATGGCCCGCCTCGACGGCGAAATCCATGCGCTGCATACGGCGGACGCGCGGTCCGGCCAGAAACTCGCCCGCGATGCGGAGCTCCTCCATCTCGATCGACTGGCCCATGCGGCCACGCTGAGACGCCTCGATGCCGTGGAGGGCGAGTTGCTGACCCTGCGCGAACGGCTGGATTTCTACCGCGGCATCGTGGCCCCCGCCCGGGTCGCGCGCAATCTCCGGATCCAGGGTCTCGCCATCATCCGGTCGGGCGGGAATGGGTATCTGTACCGCCTCGTGCTCATTGCGACCCATACCCTCACGCGGCCGATTGCGGGTGAAGTGGAACTCACGGTTGTCGGGAAGCGGAACGGCCGTCACACCGTGCTGTCCTTGCGGAGCCTCGAACCCGACAGCCAGGATCCCCTGCCGTTCACGTTCCGCTCCTACGAGGATCTGGTCGGCCACCTCTCCCTACCAGCCGGATTCAAGCCGGCTCTGGTGCATATCGCGATCCTGGTCTCGGGTCATCCCCATCCGGTCCTGTCCCAGACCTTCGATTGGCCCATTTTCCTGTCCTGAGGATCTTTGCCATGCTCAAGAACGCCAAGACTCCACCTCCGAAAATCGCGACCTTGATTGGACCGGACACGGCGATCACGGGCGAGGTCCGCTTCCACGGCGGGCTGCATCTCGATGGCCGCCTAGAGGGCAACATCGTGGCCGATGGTGAGCCGTCGCTGCTCGTGGTGAGCCGGGGAGCCGCGGTCGAGGGTGACATCCATGTCCAGGAAGTCGTGATTCATGGAGAAGTCAAGGGGAATGTGTTTGCTGAAGCCCGCCTCGAGCTGGGGGAGACCGCGCAAGTGACCGGAGATGTCCATTACGGTGCGATCACCGTCTCAATGGGCGCTACGGTCAACGGTCAACTCATCCACGAACCCAACCAGCGCAAGCTGCTCGAGCACCGCAAGGCTCCGGATCCGGCCGGATTTTGACGGCAACCAGACTGTGCTGGCTCCATCCCGCGCTCGAGGGGATGCTCGAGGCCATGATCGGGGAGGGTTTTCCGGAAGCTTTGGGCGTGGCGCACCGAGTCCGGCGCGGGGTGCGCGCCGGATCTGACCTTGAGGTCGCCTCATGGTAAAATCGGGAGACGCACCAACCGGACGTCGCGCGATGGCCAGCGTGGAAACCATGATCAGTGAAGTGACCTTCACCGAGGCTGCTGCCCACCGGGTGGCCGCACTCATGCAGGAAGAAGGCCGTGATGACCTCATGCTCCGTGTCTATGTGAATGGGGGCGGGTGCTCCGGATTCCAGTATGGCTTCAGCTTCGAGGCCGATGCCCAGGAAGATGATCTCCGTGTGGTCCGGGATGGCGTGGTGCTCTTGATCGATCCCGTGAGCCTCCAGTATTTGCGTCACGCAGAAATCGATTACAGCTCCGATGCGACGGGGGAACAGTTCATCATCCGGAACCCCAACGCCGTGACGACCTGTGGCTGCGGATCTTCATTTACGGTCTGATCCTCCGCCATCCCCTCTCACGCAGTTCAAACGACAGGACAGGCCGCAACACCGGCCGGAGGCCGGGTGACGCCCATGCCACGATCGCGGGGCGTGACGGGAACTGAGGCCGCGCGCGCGGGATTTTCCGGATGACGGGCTCATGTGACGGGTTTGAGGCTGGTTCGCCACGCCTGGACCGTGGTTCAATGCCCGCATGTCACAGCCCCACACCACCCAGGCGCTTGCGATTCTCGGCCATCTGCTCGGTCCGCTAAAGCCCTGGATCGAGGATGAATCGGTAGAAGAAATCCTGGTCAATCGTCCGGATGAGATCTGGATCGAATGCCACGGGCATTTCAAGCGCGCTCGGGTGGAGCTGCCCCCCTTGGCCATCCGGAGTGCGATCACGGTGCTCGGACGGCTGGCCGGAAAGGATGTCGGTACCTCGAGCGGGAGCCGGTGCTATCTCGATGCACGCCTCGATGGCTTGCGGGTGACTGCGGTCCGGCAGCCGGTTTCCATCCGGGGTGACGCCCTCGCCATGCGCAAACCGAACCGGTCGCGGATGGATCTTGAGACCCTCTGCGCGGACCCGCCGTGCAGGCCGGCGACACCTGCCGGCCGTCTCCCGGCTCAGGCTCCCCGGACCTCCTGGTCCCGATGGTTCCAGGAGAAGGTCCGTGAACGCCGGAGCTTCCTGATCTCCGGGGGGACCTCATCCGGGAAAACGACTTTCCTGAACGGCCTTTTGACCGCTCTGTCGAGCGGAGAACGGGTGATCTCGATCGAGGATACGCCCGAGCTCGTCGTGTCCACCTCGAATTGGGTGGCCCTGGAATCTCTCGACCAGTCCGAACATGACGCCCGCGCACTCGTGCGCCTCGCCCTGCGCCTGCGCCCGGACCGGCTCCTCGTGGGCGAGGTCCGCGGTCGCGAAGCCTTTGACCTCCTGCAGGCCTGCAACACGGGTCATCGAGGCACGCTGACGACGCTTCATGCCAACAGTGCCCGCGATGCCTTGTATCGCCTGGAAACCCTGGTGCTGACGGCCGGCCTCGCTTGGCCGCATGACGCCATCCGCAGACAGATTGCCTTGGCTTTTGACTACATCGTGCACCTGGAACGGCGCGACGGGCGCCGGCAACTGGCTGAGGTGCTGGAAGTCGTCCCCGGTGCCGGTCCGGAGTATGGACTCATTCCCGTCGGCGCGATCGAATCCGGCCATCCGGATCCGGGCACCCGGGATGCCCCTTTCCCCAACCTGCCGGAGGCCTCATGAAACAGATGCTCCAATCGCGAACGCCATCCATCCGCACGCTGAGCCTAGGAGTCAGCGTCGGCGCGTGGTTTATTCCCGGGGTTGCTGCGGCCGCCGGAACGCTGCCTTGGGATGGAATCCTCGAGACCGTGGTCAGCGATCTCAGTGGAACCACGGCTCGCCTCATCGCCACACTCCTGCTCATTGTCCTCGGATTCCTGGTCGCGTTCGGGGAGGTGCGTGGGTTTCTGGGATTGTTTCTCCGTGTCGCCCTGGGATTGAGCCTCGTCTTTTTTGCGAGTTCATGGCTCAACCTGTTCTTCTCATGAGTGCCCCGAGAGTCCGGCGGACGCCGTTGTATCCGGTCCTCACCGAGCCCCTGCTCTGGTTCGGGGGGGAACGCAATCTCGTGGCCCTCAACCTGATCCTCGCGGTCGCGTTCGTGGCCGGTGCGGGTCTCTGGTTTCTGATCCCGCTGTTTTTAGGGATCCACCTCTGGCTGGTCTACCTCGGCCGGCACGAACCCCGTGCCCGCGAGATCTACCTCCGGTATGCACGCCAGGGCGATGTGTATGATCCTTGGCCCCATGCGGATTCCCGGAACCCCCGGCCCGACGGATTTGGACGGGGTGAACCCTGGTGCTGAACCGGTTGCGTCACCAGCGTGCGTTCCTCGGAGCCTCGCGTCCCCTCTCCGACCTCGTTCCGTGGTTGATCCGGCTGGGTCCGCGCCATGTCCTCCTCAAGGACGGGGCCGTCGCAACGATCCTCGAGTTCCAGGGGCTCGATGTCGAGACCCTGGCCCCTGAACAGCTTGACCGGGAAACCGCACGCCTGGAGCACGCGTTCAAGCTGGCCGGTACCGCCTCCGCCTTCTGGTGGATCGTCGACCGGAGGCCGGATGGCGGTTATCCGCTGTCACCGAGGGTCGGGGGCCCCGCCCAGCCGATTGACCGTCTCTACCGGGAGCACTGGCAGCTCCGCGGAGGCTATCGCAACCAGCATTATCTCTGCTTCCTGACCCGGCCGCGCTCCCGGAAGGACCATTTCTGGGAACGGATGGCTACGGAGACCGCGCGGGGCCGATCACTGCCGGCCGCGGCCGGCGAGATCCTCCGGGGGGCATTTTCAGTCCGTGCATCCTGGCGGCTCAGCGCCGACGAGTCCATCGAACTCATCGAGGAGCATGACCGGCGCATGGGTGATTTTGTGGGCAACCTGCCGGGATGGGGCTGGCAGCCGCTCGAAGGTGGACGTCTTCTCGGTTTCCTGCATGACCGGCTGGGTCCCGGTGACCGCGTCCCGCTGGCGGTCCCGGAAACGGCTTACCTCGACGATGCTCTGGCTGACCGGTCCCTCGAAGTTGAGGGGCACCAGCTCTACTGGCCGGCTCCGGATGCGGCCTGGGCCAGTCTCGTGACTCTCAAGGCCTGGCCCCGGCAGGACAGCGATGCGGTGGATCCGTCGACCTTTCCAGGCATGTTCGATCTTCTGCTCAGCATCGATGGTGCACTGACCTTGAGTCTCGCCTTCTTGCCGGTTCCGCCAGAAGAGGCCGAGGCGTGGATTGCCAAAGTCCGCAACCATCACCGGGCGCTCGAAAAAAGCTGGCGGGCCTATCTCCGGGAAATGTTCACGCGCGAATCCCTCCCTCCGGATCGGGAGCAGCATGTCCGTCTGGGACAGCAGGCCAGCCGGGCCCTCGAACAGGTCGGAGAGGGCCAGTTCGGGTATCTCAACCTGACCGTGACCTGTTATGGAAACAGCGCGCAAACGGCGGATGCCCTGGCGGAGAAGGTCCGGAGTGCGCTGCATGCGCTCGGGTTCATGGCCTGCAATGAACGGCTGCATGCGCTCTCGGCCTGGGCCGGCACCTTGCCGGGGCAGTGGGCCGAACCGCTCCGCTGGCACTTTGTGGCCGGGGGTAATGCCGCCGATCTCGCGCTTGCCGGGACCCTCCCGGAAGGACTTTCGGCGAACCTCCACCTCGAGGCCCAGTGTGGCAAACCGGTTCCTGCGGTCGCCGCATTCTTGACGCGCCGCAAAACCCCCCTCTTTTTCCATTTTCACGACGGGCAGAACGGACATGCGCTCGTCATCGGGCCGACGCGCTCGGGCAAAAGCGTCTTCATCAACTTTCTGATCGGGCAGTGGCTCGGATTGCCCGATACCCGGGTCATCCTGTTCGATAAGGACTGGAGTGCGGAGATCCCCACGGCGTTATGGGGCGGACGCTATGCCGACCTTTCAGGCTCAGACCCCACCGTCCCGCTCAATCCGCTGCTCGAACTCGGCGATCCAGACGGCCAGACCTGGCTTCACGAATGGCTGGTGCGGCTGCTGGAATCCGGTGGCCATCGGCTGGATGCGGATGACCACCTGCGGGTCGGGCAGACGCTCGATGCTCTGCGGGAGTTGCCCTCCGGACAGTGGCGCCTCATGACGTTCCTCCATCTTCTGCCCAAGGGGCGGCTGGTCGAAGCGCTGGAGCCCTGGGTGGGCGAGGGGCCCTACGGGCGTTATTTTGACCATGTCCACGAAGACCGGAGCCCGAACCGGATCGTCGCCTACGAGATCGGCCGGCTCTTTGCACAACCGCTCCTCGCGCGGCCGATGCTCGACTACCTGTTTCACCGGATTGTCCGCTCGCTCGACGGCCGCCCGACCCTGATCTCCATCGAGGAAGCCTGGTTCGTCCTCTCCGATCCCTACTTTGCGCGAAAAATCGAGGAGTGGATCCGGACTCTCGCCAAGAAAAACGCGCTCTTGCTCTTCGCAACCCAGTCGATCGAGGAAATCGCCCGTGTCGAGGGCGGGGGGACGCTGCTCGACAATATTCCAACCCGGATCCTCCTGCCGAATGCCCAGATCCGCGCTCAGGGTGAAACCTATGCCCGGCTGCTCGGCCTGGATGAACACCAACTCGCGGTCATCGAATCAGCCACTCCCGGGCGCGATTATTACCTCGTCCGCCCCGGATTGAGCCGCCGGTTCGAGTGCGCTTTCCCGGCCCCGCTCCTGGCATACCTCCGCTCTGACGCGCGCGCCCGTTCGGTCTTTGCAAGCTCAAGGGACGCGCATGCCGGAGACTGGCGGGGGCCCTATCTCGAGGCGATGGCTCATGGCTAGGGGCTCGCTCTGGAAAGCCTGCCTTGTCTGGATCTTCTGGTGCGCGAGCCTCACCCGGGCCGATGCGCTCGCGAGCGGAAGCACCGTGTTCGATCCTTTCAACTTCATCCGCAACACCGTCACCGCCCTGAACTCGATCCGGAGCGTCGAGTGGGAAGTGGAGAGCTACCTCGTCCAGTACGAATCGCTCAGGGCCGAGATCGCGTCGCTGAAAAACCTTCCCCGGCCGGCACTCGCCGCGCTCAGCCAGGCAACGGAGGTGAGCCAGTCCATCGCCGAGTATCGCGCCTTTCTGGATGCACTGCATGGAGAGGCGGGATCGTTGCGGGCGGGATATCAGCGGGTCATGCACATCAACCGGGAACTCTCGGCTGCACGCCTCGGCTGGACACAATACGGCCGGATCCTGCGCCGGGGTCTTGTGCAGCGGCAAAAGGAGGACCTGGCCGGGATCCATGAGGACGACGGGATCCTCCGTTCCATCCAGGCCAACTACCGGCATCTCCGCGCGGTCGAATCGACGCTTCCCGAGGCCACCTCGATGAAAGGGCAACTCCAGACACTCAATGCCACGCTCGGAGTCGTGGCCGGTGAAGACAACAGTGAACTCGAAGTCATGGCGACGATGGAGCGGACCCATAACATCCGCCGGAGTGAATCCATGGCTGCCGACCGCGGCTGGATGGTGAGGCATCGAAGCCTGGATCGCGAGGCCCGGGGATGGAGCCAGGACTTTTTCGAGACCAACCGGGGTCCCGGTCTCGCGCAATGGCTTTCGGCAGAGGGCCCACGGTTGAAGCCGGTCATTCCCGCCGTTCCGGCGCCAGTACACCCGAACGGGCCGGGACCTCGATTCCCATGATCCTCCACGGCCCGCTCGGGCGGATCGAGACGGCCTCCACGGTCAGCGGGACCCTGAGCCTGGTGCTCAGGCAACTCCGTGGATCCAGCCTTCTCGTGGCGAACCGCCTTCTGCACTATGCGATTGGCGGCCCCCTGGGACTGTTCTACCTCTTCACAGAGCTCGCGATCGTGCTGACGGGCCTCTACATCCTGCTCACGGGAGGTGCGAGCGAGAGCCTGGTCCGTGTCCTCGTCCGGGGAGTCCTGCTTTGGGGGGCCGCGGCCTGGATGCTCCAGGATTACGCCAGCCTGACGCGTGCGTTCGACGGCGGGTTTGATGTGCTGGCGAATGTGGTCCTGGGTGCCCGGGTGGCGTGGCCGACCCATTGGTCGGCTGCCCTGCTCGGAGCGGCCACCCATTCCTTTCTCGGTGCCGTGGGCCAGCTGTGGCAGGCGTTGCCGATTTTCCACATCAACCAGGAACTGCGGGGAGGCCTGACCGGCATCGGACCCGACCTCGTCATGCTCCTCGATGCCTTCGTCGCCAGTTTCCTCATGGGACTCGTCGTCCTGATCCTGGCCGTGGCTTACCTCGCCTTTGCGGGTGTCTTCTTCATGGGGGTGGCGCTCACGGCGGTCGGCGTCGCCGTCGGGCCACTCTTGATCCCCTGCCTCATCCTGCCTTACCTCTCCGGATTGTTCCATGGCTGGTTCCGTTTTCTCCTGACGGCAGGTCTCTACAAGGTGGTCGCTGCGGTGGTCCTGATCCTGGCCGCGGTGCTCCTCTCGTCCTCGATTGCCGAGGTGAATGCGCTGTCCCGGGCCCTCGCGAAAGGGCTCTCCCGGCATTCGTCGCTCTGGAGTAGTGCCGAAATCTTTGTATACGTGTTCTACCTCTTGATCGTCGCCACGTTTGTGCTGATGCTCCTCAGGCAAATCCCCACCATCGTGAATCATCTGATGACGGGGCAAGGCACCTCGGGAGCCGGCACCTGGCTCGCCATGGGTCAGGGCGCGCGGCGCCTGGGGGAGCAGTGGAATGTGAACCGGGATCTCGAATGAGCCGGTCTTTGCCCGTCCTCGGCCGGTCTGGCTGGATTCCCGTGATCCGGG
>JAJZNM010000007.1 GCA_021852325.1 Pseudomonadota bacterium | reverse complement strand
TCGGGGCTGGTCTCACTCCCACTCGATCGTAGCCGGCGGCTTGCCCGTAATGTCGTAGACCACACGCGAGATGCCCGGGACTTCATTCGTGATCCGGTTGGCGACACGCGTGAGCAGTTCTAAGGGGAGCGGCGCGGCATGGGCCGTCATGAAATCATCGGTCACGACGGCACGCAGGGCCACCACCGGCTCATAGGCCCGGCCATCTCCCTTGACCGCCACCGAGGATACCGGCAGGAGCACCGCAAAGGCCTGGCTCGTTTCACCGAGCAATCCCGAGCGCTCGAGCTCCTCGAGAAAGATCCGGTCGGCCTGGCGAAGCGTCAGGACGGATTCCCGGGTCACGGGGCCGAGGACGCGTACGGCGAGCCCGGGGCCGGGGAAGGGCTGCCGCCCGATGATGCGCGCGGGCAGTCCGAGTGTGCGTCCGAGCGCACGGACCTCGTCCTTGAACAGGAACCGGAGGGGTTCGACGAGCGGAAACGGCAGACGCTCCGGGAGCCCTCCCACATTGTGATGGGACTTGATGACCTGAGCCGATCCACCAGAACCCGCGGATTCGATGACATCGGGATAAATCGTTCCCTGGGCGAGATAGCGGATGTCCGGGAGTTTTCGCGCCTCTTCCGTGAACACGTCGATGAAAAGGCTCCCGATCCGGCGGCGCTTGGCTTCCGGATCCGAGACGCCCGTAAGGGCCGCAAAGAAACGCGCTCCGGCGTCGACGACCCGGAGCGTGAACGGGAAGTGGGCAAACACTTCCTGGATCGCGGTCACCTCTCCTTCCCGGAGAAGCCCCGTATCCACGAGGATCGGCACCAGACGGTCCCCGATCGCTCGGGCCAAAAGTGCGGTGAGGACGGCGGAGTCGACACCGCCCGACAAGGCCACGAGCACCCGTCCCGAGGGCAGTTCGGCACGGAGCCTGCGGCAAGCCGTCTCCTCGAAGCGGTCCATCTGCCAGTGGTTCCCAAGCCCCGCGATCCCGCGAAGAAAATTCTGGAGCAGGTGCATGCCGAGAGGCGTGTGCCGCACCTCCGGGTGGAACTGGATCCCGTACCAAGGGCGGGAGGCGTGTGCCATCGCCGCGATGGGAGTGGCCGCGTTCCCGGCGAGAAGCACGAAATCCGGCGGCAGTTTTTTCACCCGGATGCCATGCGACATCCAGACCGAAAGACGGCCAGCACCATCCGCCGAGTCCCGGATCCCGTCGAACAGCGGAGCGGACGAGCGGAGCTCGATCTCGGCCGACCCATATTCCCTCGGCCAGCTCTCCTCGACCTCACCACCCAGCTGGAGCGCCAGTGCCTGCATACCGTAGCAGATCCCGAGCAACGGAACCCCGAGCGCGAAGACCCGATCCGGGATGCGCAGGGAGCCCGCATCCAGCACGGAGGCCGGCCCCCCGGAGAGGATGATGGCCCGGGGCGCGAAGGCGGCGATCGCCTCCCCGTCCCAGTCACCCGGGTGGATTTCCGCGTACACGCCGAGTTCGCGCACCCGGCGCGCGATCAACTGGGTGTATTGGGAACCGTAATCGAGGATGAGGACGCGTTCATCGGCCCCGGACACATCCGCCGGATCGGCCGGGTGGGGCTCACTCATCCGTCAACCCGGTAGTTCGGTGCTTCCTTCGTGATCGTCACATCGTGGACGTGGCTTTCACGCTGGCCGGCCGCCGTGATCCGGACGAACACGGGACGGGATCTCAGGTCCTCGATCGATCCGGAACCGGTATAGCCCATGGCGGAACGCAGCCCTCCCATGAGCTGCTGGACCACGACGGTCAAGGGGCCCTTATACGGGACGCGACCTTCAATGCCTTCGGGGACGAGTTTCTCGACCGCCTGTGCGCTGTCCTGGAAATAGCGATCGGCCGATCCGTGACGGCTCGCCATCGCGCCCAACGAGCCCATGCCGCGATAGCTTTTATAGGTCCGGCCCTGGAAGAGTTCCACTTCTCCCGGCGATTCCTCGGTTCCGGCAAAGAGGCTGCCGATCATGACCACATGGGCTCCGGCCGCGATCGCCTTCGCCACATCTCCGGAGTAGCGGATGCCCCCGTCGGCAATGATCGGGATGTTCCGCTCCCGAAGCGCATGGGCAACCTCGAGGATCGCGCTGACCTGGGGGACCCCCACCCCGGCCACAACCCGTGTCGTGCAGATGGACCCAGGGCCGATTCCCACCTTGACCGCATCGGCGCCGGCGTCCACCAGGGCACAGGCCGCCTCCCCGGTCACGAGATTGCCAGCCACGACCGGGATCTTGGGGTAGTGTGCCTTGAGCCCGCGGAGCTGCTCGATCACCGGCAGGGCATGGGCGTGGGCGGTATCGAGCACCAGGGCATCGACCCCCGCCTCGATCAGGAGACGCGCACGCTCGTGCTCCGCCGGGCCCACGCCGACCGCCGCCCCGACGCGCAGACGTCCCTCCGGATCCTTGGCCGCAAGGGGGTAGTCGCGCGCTTTCTGGATGTCTTTTACGGTGACGAGCCCTTTGAGTTCGAAAGCGTCGTTCACGACCAGGATCTTCTCGATCCGGTGTTCGTGGAGAAGCCTCACGATCTCTTCGCGCGCGGCGCCCTCCCGCACGGTGATGAGGCGTTCGCGGGGCGTCATGACCGCAGAGACCGGCTGGTCATAGCGGTTTTCGAACCGCAAATCGCGGCTCGTCACGATACCGACGAGCTGGCGGCCCCGGACCACGGGGACACCGGAGATGGCATGGGCCCGGGTGAGTTCGACCACCTCGCCGATGCTTTGATCCGGCTCGACCACGATCGGGTCGACGATGAGCCCGCCCTCGTATTTCTTGACCCGGCGGACTTGCGCCGCCTGGTCTGCGGCGCTCAGGTTCTTGTGGATGATGCCCATGCCCCCCTCCTGGGCCATGGCGATCGCGAGCCTAGACTCCGTAACCGTGTCCATGGCTGCCGAGACCAGCGGGATCTCAAGCCGGATGCCCGCAGTCAACTGGGTCGCGAGCCGGGCCTGGCGCGGGAGCACGGAGGAAGCCTGGGGCACGAGCAGCACGTCATCGAACGTGAGGGCAACTTCCGGCGATACGCGCATGAGACCCCTCGGCCAAACCAGAGCTTGAGCGCTATTTTAGCCGAAGTGGGTGCCCACGACCGGCTCCGGGCACGCCCGCGCCACGGCTCCGCTATGATGGCGGGATGCAGATCCTGACTGACTGGCCGGATGCTCCACCGGGGCACATGCCCGGAGGCGAAGCCGTTTCAGTTTCTGAACTCATCCAGCGGGTCCAGCATGCGCTCGCCGAATCCTTCGGCCCGGTCCTCGTTGCTGGAGAAATCGCGGATCTCAGGCGGCCGGCTTCGGGTCACTTTTACTTCAATCTCAAGGATGCGACCTCATCGCTGCGGGGCGTCCTCTTTGAACGTGAAGCCCGCAGGCTTGCCTTCACTCCCGAAAACGGCCTCCAGGTACTCGCCCTCGGCCGGGTGGGCCTCTATGCGGCGCGCGGCGATTTCCAGCTCATTGTCGAGTCCCTCGAGGAGGCTGGCGAAGGCAGCCTGCGCCGTGAATATGAAAGGCTCAAGAAGCTCCTCCAGGCGCAGGGGCTTTTTGACGCCCGGACCAAGCGGCCCCTGCCCCACTGGCCCCGGCGCATCGGTATTGTGAGTTCGGCCACCGGTGCCGCGGTTCGGGATGTCCTCACCGTGCTCGCCAGGCGCATGCCACTGATCCCGGTCCGGATCGTCCCGGCCCAGGTCCAGGGCGCGGGTGCAGAAACCACATTGATCGAGGCACTTGCGCGGCTCAACCAAGATGAAACGGTGGATGTCGTGATCCTGACCCGCGGTGGCGGATCCCTCAAGGACTTTGCGCCGTTCAACACCGAAGCACTCGTCCGGGCCATTCGTGCCTCGCGCGCTCCCGTCGTGACCGGGATCGGACACGAGATCGACGAGACCCTGGCGGACCTCGCCGCCGACCTCAACGGGATCACGCCAAGCGGCGCTGCGGAGCGGGCTGTACCCGCACGGATCGAGCTCGTATCCCGTCTCGCCGACTGGCGGAACCGGCTCGCACAGCAACACCCGTTACGCCGGCTCGATGAACTCAGCCAGAGGATCGACGAGCTCGCCACCCGCAACCGTCAGACCATCGAGGGCAGGCTCCGGGAGTCTGCCCAACGCGTCCACCTCCTCCGCGCAGGACTCGCCACGCATGGCCCCCTGAACCGTCTCGACCTCATGGGACGGGAACTCTCCCACTGGGGCGAGCGGCTCAGGATGCAGATCCCGAAAGCCCGGATCACCACCGCAACCGATGCGCTCACGGTGTCCCAGCACCGGCTCCTCTCGGCGATCCGGATCCGCATCGAGCAGGCGCGGGCCAGGACCTCGGGCATCCGGAACCTGCTCCAGGCGCTGGATCCGAAACTGCCCATCCGGCAGGGATTCGCCTTGGTGCGGAACTCGGCGGGCGCGCTCGTCGGCGGAGCGGCGGGACTCAAAACCCAGGATCCACTCACACTCGAATGGTCCGACGGACGGGTCGGGGCACGGGTCGAATGGATCACCATCGACCGGGATCCGGATGCGCTGGAGTAGGCTTTGCGCGAGCGTCATGCTCTTCGCTATGGCGGGATCCGGCCCTCATGCCTCAGCCGAGCCCATGCGGGCCGCCTTAAAGCGGCTTTCCCGGGAAGGGCTCCGGGTGAGTGCCGAGGTGGTTTCGCTCGGGCCGGGCGGACACGTACTCGCACACTTCCATGCCCGCCGTGCCCTGACCCCCGCATCCCTGTCCAAGCTCTACGTGGCCCAGGAGGCGCTCAACCGCATGGGTGCCCGCTATCGCTTCACGCTCCGGATCGAAACCACGGGACCCCTCGTGGATGGCGTCCTGCGTGGCGCGCTCGTCGTGATCGATCCGGGCGATCCGGCCCTCGTCAATGACCGGATCGAGCGGGTGGCGAGGCGGGCACGGGTCCTCGGGCTCCGGAAGGTTGAAGGCCCCCTCCTCCTCGTGCTGGACGGGTTCGGCCGCCCCCCCTGCCGACTGAAAGACCGCTGCCGGGCAGAGGCCACGAGCCATCACGCCTACAATGCGCCGCTGTCCTCGATCGCGGTCAACTACGGCACTTATGACCTCGTCGCCGCTCCGGGCCCGCTCCGGGGCGCGCCGGCCCGAGTCGCATTTGATCCCTTCCAGCCGGGTCCTGTGGCACTCGACAACCGGGTGACGACCTCGGCCCCGGGGACGGGGGCCAGCCTGTCTGTCTCCCAGCAGGGATCCCCGGCGGGCGCAACGGTCTCGGTCCGGGGCAGTCTCGCCGCCGGGCACCCGCCGGTCCCACTCTATGTCGCCTCCCCGCACCCCGACCAGACCGCGCTGGCCATCTGGTCGGGAACCTTGAAGCGCAGAGGGATCGTGATCTCGGGGGTCGCGAGGATCGCCAAACGGCCGCCTCAAGGAGCCCAGCTCTGGTTTAAGAGCCGGGGCGTCACCCTGGAGACCCTCCTCGACCGCATGCTGGCTTTCAGCAACAATTTTATTGCTGACGAACTCACGCTCGATCTCGCCCGCACGACTCGGCAGCCACGTGCCGAGACGCTGCCCGAAGCAAGCCGTGCACTTGCCCGGACGCTCTGGCCGACCCTCGAGCACTTCGGGGCGACACCCCGGATCGTCCTCCGGAGTGGCAGTGGCCTGAGCCCCGAGAACCGGAGTTCGGCCCGTGACCTCATCGCTCTGCTCCGGGCCAGTTTTCAGGATACACGGGATTTCCCGGCCTTCTGGGCCGCACTCCCGCCACCCGCCGAGTCTCCTTTCGCTTTTCTCCGCCGCGGCCAGCGCCTCTGGCGCGAACGCTTCTATGTCAAATCGGGGACGCTCAATGAGCCCTTCGCCGTACTCGGTCTCGCCGGGTATTTTCGTCGCCCGGGCGGGGGCTTGGGGGCGTTCGCCGTCCTCGTGAATGGAAGCCCCGGGCATCCGGACTTTGCCGTGGGCTCCATGATGCGGACACTCCGGCGCGTGCTCGTGCCCTTTGCGTCGGGGTCCGACCCTCAGACGACGTCGAAGTGATCCCGATCACGCGCTATACTGGAATCTCCACCCGCCCGGTACCGGGTTCCTGCCCGTAACTGTCGAGCGCATCGATGTCTCTCTCCTCCCGAAGCCCGATCGAACCCATGCCCCAGACCTGCCCATCCCCCGACGCTGACCCCTCCCCACGAGTCGACAGCCGTGCCCTGCGTCGGACCGGTCTCCACCCGGATTACTGGCATCCGCTCGCACGCAGCACCGATCTTGGGCCAGGGAAAGCGCTCGGCGTGAGCTTCGCCGGCGAACCCATCGTCCTGGTGCGGCCCGTGAAGGGCGAGGTGTTCGCGCTCGAAGACCGGTGCGCGCACCGCCAGGTTCCCCTGCATCTCGGCCAGGTGCGCGGCGACCGCGTGCAGTGCGGGTACCACTGCTGGACCTATGACCGCACTGGCCGCTGCGTGAACGTGCCCTATCTCGGCCCGGGCGAGACCCTCCCGAGCGGCGTGCGGAACTACCCAGCGCGCGAGGCCTACGGCCTGATCTTCGTCTTTCCGGGTGATCCGGCCCGGGCCGGGACCGTCCCGTTTCCAGACATCCCGACCTACGGCAAGCCCGCATACAAGACGCGTTTCCTGGACCGGCGCATCCACTGCCACTACTCGTTCATGCACGAGAACCTGATGGACATGAACCATCAATTCCTCCATCGCAGCCTGATGGGCACGATCCGTGCCACCCTGCTCGAGGTCCGTGAGGGCACAGACTGGGTGGAAGCCGATTACACCTTTTCGCGTGCTGCCGGCAAGCAGCCCTGGGGCGAGCGCTTCATGATCAACCGCAAACACGAACCGGATGCCGCAAAGGGCCTGATCGACCTCATGACCATCCGCACCGGCTACCCGTACCAGACACTCCAGTTCAGGACCGCCGGCAGCACGGAGCCCGCGCTCGACCTCTGGAACAGCTACGTTCCCGTGGACCGCCTGCAGCGTGTCAACCAGACCTACGGTCTCATGATGATCCGCAAGCCTGCCCTGCCGGGGATGATCCACCTGATCTGGCCGTTCATCGTCCTGTTCACGAATGGCATCTTCCGTCAGGACCGCGACATCGTCGAAGCGGAGCAACACGCCTTTGACGAGCAAGGCGAGGATCTCAACAACGAGATCTCTCCGGTCATCTGCAAACTGAAAGTCCTGCTGACCCGAAAGGGCCTGCCGTTGCCCCGCTCCAGCCAGCAGCCTTGAGGAGCGCTTCAGCGCAGGAACAGGCTATAGGTCAGAACCACGCCGACGAAGGCCGTGAACGCGGTATATTTCCAGTTTTTTTCGGCCGCTGCGAAAAACACCATCGAACTCACGACGCGGATATAGGGTGTAAAGAGGAGCGCGGCGATCGCGAGGTTGACGAACGCACGCGGACCGATCAGTGAAGGCGTCAGGATCGCGCGGAGGTCACCCACGAGGAACTGGAAGAAGTTCATGCCGGCAATGAGATAGTTGAGGTGGAGCGAGCCCGTCTTCACATACTCCCAGGCCATCCCGGTGACGACGAGGAGGATGCTCAAGAGCACCCCGGAAAGCAGCAGGTAGCCCACGAGGAGCTCCATCTCGTGCTCCTGGCGCGCCTCGCGTTCGAGCTTGGCACGTGCGGGCATGGGGGTGGGGTCGGTGTGTGGAGCGTGTTTCGGTTTCATGGGGATGGATCCATCGGCTAGGCAATCACGCCGAGCCCGCGGAGGATCATCTCGACCCCGAGGGCGAGCAGCACAACCAGGAAAAACTGGCGGATCGCGTGATTGCTCAGGCGTTTCAGAAGGCGCGTCCCGACAAAGGCACCGGCCACGACGCCCACGATCACCGGAGCCACGAGTCCCGGGTCTACATAACCCGCGGCGATGTAGATGCTCGTGCCGGCCAGTGCCGTGACCCCGATGATGAGGTTGCTGGTCGTGGTCGAGACCTTGGGTGGAAGACCCATGGCGAGATCCAGGATCAGGACCTTGAGGGCCCCTGCCCCGATGCCGAGGAGTCCCGCGATGAACCCGGCCCCGAACATGCAGGGTCCGCCGAGCCAGGCACGGCGGCCCTGGTATTCAATCTCCTGGTGCTCGGCGTGGTCGTAATAGGCCCCGCGGAGTTCCAGCCAGCGCGAAAAGCGGTCCGCTGGCAGGAGATAATTGGTGAGGTGGTGCTTGCGGATGAAAAGGGTGCCCCAGGAAATGAGCAGTACGATCCCGAAGGCGATGAAAAGCGGCTGGTCCGAGGAGACCAGGGTGACCGTGGCGCCAATGATGGCCCCAAGGATCGTGAACATCTCAAGGAACATGCCCACCTTGAGGTTCGTGACCCCGTCGCGCACGTAGGCCGAGGCCGCACCGCTCGAGGTCGCGATCACCGAGACAATGCTGATCGCGATGGCATGTTTGATGTTGACTCCGAACAGGGTGAGCGCCGGGATGAGCACGATTCCGCCACCCATGCCACTCATGGCACCGATGAATCCGGCCAGGATGGAAACCACGAACAGGACGCCGGGCGAGGTGATGCTCATGCAAACTCCAGAAACTTCTGGATAGGAGACGCGAAACGCTCCCAGTCAATCAGGAAGGAATCGTGGCCGAAGGGTGAATCAAAGAGGCAGAGATCGACCGGGATCCCCGCATCGCGTAGGGCCTGCGCGAGGGATTCCTGCTGGTGGGGCGGGTACAACTGGTCGGTCACAACACCCGCAACCAGTGCCCGCTCAAGCCTGAGACGGGAGAACGCCTGGTCGAGGCGGCCGCCGCCATGTTCTGCGGCATCGAACTGGTCCATGGCGCGCGAGAGGTAGAAGTAGGCATCGGGATCAAAATGTCTCGCAAAACTTCTGGCGCGCTGCTCAAGATACCATTCTACGGCAAAAGGCGCCTCGGCGTCGAGCGCGTGGGCGACGCCGGAGTTGGGATCGGCCTCACGCCGCCGGCCAAAGCGTTCGCGCCACTCGACCGGTGAGCGGTAGGAGATGAGTCCGAGCTTGCGGGCGAGCATCATCCCGCACTCGACCCGATCCGGATCACCCTGCCGGTGGCTGGCCAGGATTTCCCGCTGGAGCGAACGGACTGCGATCGCGAAGGGTTCGCTCGTCGTGGCACTACAGAGCAACCCGAGCCGATCCACATATCCGGGATGGAGGAGCGCCAAAGCCAGCGCCGAGAATCCCCCCATCGACGGGCCGATCACGGCATCGAGTCTCGCGACACCGAGCGCGCGGAGGGCCTGATAGGCCGCCTCGGCAATGTCCTCGATCGCCAGTTCCGGAAACGAGGCACCATAGGGTCGCCCGCTCGCCGGGTTGATCGCAGCCGGTCCGCTCGATCCGAAGCAGCTGCCCAGGGAGTTGAAGCAGAACACCCGGATCCGGTCCGTATCGATCGCCCGTCGAGGACCGATCAGGGGCTCCCACCAGCCCGGCGTCGGATCTGCATCCGAGGAGGCCGCATGGGCGGAGGGGGACAGTCCGGTCAGAATGAGCACGGTGGGAGCCGGTCCCGGGGGGCCCCAGGACTCATAGCCGAGCGTGATCGCGGGCAGGGTCCCGCCGCGGAAGAAACGGAAGGGGCCGGCGAGCGCGAGCGTCTGACGCGCGGGCTCTTCCACCAACTGGATCGCTTCCGGAGCCGGTTCCAGAACCTTTTCCGGCACGCGGGCGCGTTTGGGGGTGCGCCTTCGCAACGCCCCGCTACGCCCGCGCTCGGGTCGTCCCTCACGCCGGGACATGGCGGTTCCGGCTCCGGGTCCTGGCGGAAGTCCCACGCGGCACGCCCACCGGGTGCGCATGACGGTCGGCGCTTTCGCGGAACTCGAGCTTGAGCGGCACGCCTCCGAGGTCGAATGCGGCCGCAAAACGTTTCAGGAGATAACGCTCGTAATCGGCACCGAGGAGATTGAGGCGGGTGCCGTGAATCACAATGGTGAGCGGCATCCGTCCGCCGGCATGCCCATAACGGGGCTTGGGTCTCAGGCGGTTGATGAGCGCTGGCGGTTTTTCACGGATGGCGGTGGCGAGGACCCGGTTGATGACCGGAGTCGGGAGCGGCATGCGGGCGCGGTCGGTGAGACGGCACCAGGCTTGCAGAAGATCCCCGAGCCCAGAACCATGGAGGGCCGAGACCGGTACCCATTCGAATGCAGGCAGAAAGGCCAGGAGACTCTCCACCCCGCGCCGCGCGCGGGTCTTCTCCGTCCGTGAAAGGCCGTCCCACTTGTTCAGGGCGACAACCAGCGGACGGCCCGTCGCATAGGCGACCCCGGCAAGGCGGGCATCATCATCCACGCCGCCCTCACGCGCATCCACGACGAGCGTGACGAGATCGGCCCGTGCGATCGCTTCGAGGCTCCGGGCGATGGCGAGCCGGTCGCGCGGATCCCGGATCCGGGTTCTCGAACGGATGCCCGCCGTGTCCACGAGAAGCCAGCTCCGGTTTTGCCGTTCCACCGCCACCTCGACCGCATCGCGGGTCGTTCCCGGATCCTCGGAGGTGAGCACCCGCTCGGTCCCGACGAGCTGGTTCAAGAGCGTCGATTTGCCTGCGTTCGGTCTTCCGATCAAGGCCACCCGCACGGACGGCTCCGGCGCGGCATCCGTCGTGCGCACAGGTTCGGCCGCAAGATGGCCGAGCGCGAGCGCGAGCGTTGCAAGCCCGTCCCCTTTCCGCGCAGACACCCAGACCGGCGACCCCATGCCGATTCGCGTGAAGTCGAAATCGCGTTCTGCCCAGACGCGCCCTTCGGATTTGTTCGCAACCAGAAGGACGGATTTGCCGGCGCGGCGGAGGGTCTTTGCAAGCTCCTCGTCGGCACCGGTCAACCCGCTCTGGCAATCGACCACCCAAAGGATCCCGTCTGCTTCCCGCACCGCTTCGAGGCACTGCCTTGCGATAGCCGCTTCCAGGGGTTGATCTGCGTGCTCACCCACACCGCCCGTATCGATGAAACCATGCCCTTCAAACGCGCCCCGTCCCGCCCCGTACAACCGGTCACGGGTGAGGTTTGGCTCAGCCGA
Organism: Pseudomonadota bacterium; assembly: GCA_021852325.1. Taxonomy (GTDB): domain Bacteria; phylum Pseudomonadota; class Gammaproteobacteria; order JAKAQQ01; family JAKAQQ01; genus JAJZNM01. Next base: position 3,037 of record JAJZNM010000007.1, on the reverse strand, counting down.
AACGAGTGCCACGGAGGCGCGCACCAGGCGGTTGAACAGTGTCGACTTGCCCACGTTCGGGCGTCCGACGATTGCCCAGAGCGCCATTGGCGCTGGTGCACTCAGTGCTTCGACAGACGGTAGGCTGCAAGCGTCCCGCCTGAAGTGAGCACGAAGAGCCGGCCATTCTGGACGACCGGGGCGACCTGGATGGCGGAACTGCCGGGTCGCACGCGATTGAGGAGCCGGCCGTTCGCGCGCGAGAGGAACTCGATCCAGCCGCGCAGGTCACCCGTGACGACGGCGGGGCCAAAGGGCGTGGGTGCCGTCAGGCGCCGCCCCTTGAAATCCGGATTGACCCAGATGGGCAGTCCCGTGACGCGGTCATAGACGCGCACAAGGCTCGCCGCATCCGTCACATAGATGTTTTCCATCCCCGCGGAAAGCCCCGAAAAGCTCGAAACCCGGCGCGACCAGACCCGGGTCCCGGTCCGGGTCGAGAGGCAGACCAGTCGGCCGTGGTCAGAAACAGCAAAAAGATGATGATGGACCCGTGCCATGGGACCCACGATGTCGACCATGCGCGCCACGCGGCTGTGGCCGGTTGGATGGGCCACGCTCACCTCCCAGAGGGTCCGGCCGGAACGGAGGCTCAACGCCACCACCTGACCACTGTTCAAGCCGGCATAGATCCGGCCGCGCGTCACGATCGGGGGGGAGTTGCCCCTCAGGATGAGATGCGGGAGTGCTTCGGTGACCGTCCAGAGCCTTTTGCCCGTATTGGCCTCGAAGGCGCTGATGTGGCCATCGGCGGTCTCGACCACGACCCGGCGACCGGACACGACCGGCGGGGTGAGCGCAAACGTGGACAGTTTTGCGCGCCAATCCACCTGGCCATTGGTTGCGTGGAGGGCCACGAGGATGGCACGCCGGGTGGTGACGAAGACCCGCCCGTCTCCGACCCCGGGTCCCGCCGTGATGGCCCCCCCGATCCGGACACTCCAGATCCGGCCCCCGTCCGTTGCGCGGTACGCGGCGATCCGCCCCCCCCGGCTCGCGGTGAGCACGGCATCAGCCTCGGGAGAGGCCACGAGCGCATAACGCTGTCCGCCGGCTCCCGATCCGATCGATCGCGACCAGAGGTGACGCACGCCGAGGGTCGCATGGAAAGGCTTGAGTGGGGTTGGGGGCAGGACCGTCGTGCGATTGTTGCACCCGGCGAGCAGCAAAAAACCCGCCGCGGCCAGAATCCAGATGAAACGAGACGGGTGAGCAGTCATGAATGGTCTCCGGTCGGCTTCGTGGGGGCCTTGTGGGCCAATTTCGGCTTCACCGGTTGCATGACGGCAAGCGTCGCCATCTCGAGTTTCACGATGCGGCCCAGGCCGGAACCGGGCGGGAGGTTGTCCAGAGCCAGCGTGAAGTCGTCATGCGCCTTGAGCGGATGACCCAGGCGCCGCTCGGCCCGCCCCCGGAGCCAGGCCGTCACACCGGCATAGGCCCCTGGGTTGTGGCCGTGAAACAGCTCCAAGACCGCCTGCGGCTGGTTCTGGTCGAGGAGGATCCGCGCCAGCCGGATGCGAATGAGGGGCCGGAGCGCCGGATCCGCGTGTTCGTCGACCTCCCGGCGGAGCAGGGCTTGGGCCTCGGTCCAGTCTGAGTCCATGGCATCCAGTTTGGCGAGCGTGAGGGCGGCGAAAACGGCATAGGCCGAACCCGCATAGCGGTGGAGAATGAGCTCGGCCTCGGTCCGTGCGACGCCGAAATGATGATGCCCGAGATCGCGCTCAAGCCGGGTGTAGGCAGCGCTCATGCGCTCCCCGCGGGCACGCGACTCATAACGCCAGACGCGATACCCGGCCACAATCACTAGGGCCGCCACGATTCCGATGGCGATCGAGCGCCCATGGCTGCGCCAGAAACCCAGAAAAAGCTCGATTTCTCTCTCTTGCCACTGCTCTTCCACGTGCTCACCTCTCCCGCATGGGAACCGGATTCATTGACCTCAGAGCGCTGCCAGCTCGGCCACAACCTGAGCGGGAGCCTTCCACTCGACCCGGGATGGCCCCTCCAGCGCCTTGACCTGGACCACTCCTTTTGCGAGTTCATCGTCCCCGAGGATCAACGCCCATCGCGCCCGGAGCCTTGCGGCCCGCTTGAGCTTGGCCTTGAGGGTCCCGGGGCCCGCTGCAATCAGCACCCGGAGACGGGGGTGTGCGCAGCGGATCTCCCGAAGGAGCGCAAAACCGCGTTCTTCGGCAGCGTCCCCGAGTGTCACCAGCACGGCACAGGGACGCTCCGCCTCCACCCGCGCCAAAAGGGCCGCGAGCCGTTCCAGCCCGAGCGCCCAGCCCATGGCGGGTGTGGCAGCCCCCCCGAGCGCTTCAACAAGCCCATCATAACGCCCTCCGGAACAGACCGCCGACTGGGCGCCGAGCTCAGTCGTGGTCCATTCAAACACGGTCTGCGTATAGTAATCGAGACCGCGGACCAGCCACGGGTTCACCCGGTAGGGGATGCCCGCGCACTCGAGCAGGGTACATACGCGCTGCCAGTGCCTGCGCGAGGCCTCGCCGAGAAAATCGCTCAAGGCCGGGGCCTGTACCAAAAGTGCCCGAGTCGCTTCCGACTTGCTGTCGAGGAGGCGGAGCGGGTTGCGCGCAAGGCGCATCCGATCGTCTGGGTCCAGCGCATCCACATGCGCGGCGAGGTAGGTGGCCAGGGCCGATCGGTACCCTGCCCGTTCCTCGGCAGTTCCGAGGCTATTGAGTTCGAGTGTGAGCCCCCCGATGCCGAGCCGGTCCCAGAGGGATTGTGCAAGCAGCAGGAGCTCGGCCTCGAGGTCCGGCGTGGCAATCCCGAACACCTCGACGCCGATCTGGTGGAACTGGCGGTGGCGACCCTTCTGCGGCCGTTCATGCCGGAACATGGGACCGAGATACCACAGGCGCTCGGGGCCTTGGCGGATCAGATCGTGCTCGATCACGGCACGGACACAACCGGCCGTGGCCTCCGGTCGCAATGCCAGCAAGTCCCCTCCCCGGTCCTCGAACGCGTA
>JAJZNM010000060.1 GCA_021852325.1 Pseudomonadota bacterium | reverse complement strand
CACGAAACGAGCATCCGGGGGCGGATCCAGTCGGCTGGTGAGCGGCATTCCGGGTCCCCGTCCGTCGGGGAGCGCTGCGGTGTCGAGGTTGTAGACCCGGCCCATGGAATCGAACAGTACGAGTGTCGAGCGACTGTCTGTCAAGACCCGATCCAGGAAACCGTCTCCACTCCGGTAGCTCGCCGGATCCGGCTCCCAGTCATGCCCGCGCGCCGCCCGGATCCATCCCCGTGAGGTGAGCACCACGGTCACGGGCTCGCCGCGTCCCTTGGGGACCTCGACGAGGCGTTCGGACGCCTCGCGCTCGACCAGGGGGGATCGTCTCGCATCCGGGAACCGGTCCCGGTCAGCCACGAGCTCCGCCCGGACGAGACGTCGGAGCTTCCGGGGGGAGCGAAGCGCCTCCTCAATGCCGGCGAGCGTCTCCCGGGCCGCCCGGGATTCCTGCTCGATGGCCAGCGCCTCAAGCCGTGCGAGCTGCCGGAGGCGCATGTCCAGGATCGCGTCCGCCTGCCGTTCATTCAGCTGGAAGACGCGCATGAGCTCGGCTCGGGGCGCTTCCGATTCCCGGATCACCCGGATCACCCGGTCGATGTCGAGGTAAACCATCCGGAGCCCGTCGAGGATCTCGAGCCGTGCGAGTAGCCGGTCACGCTGCCAGCCGAGACGCCGCTCGAGCGTCGACAGCCGGAAGTTGAGCCAGGCATTCAGGAGCTGGAGGAGGCCCATGACGCGCGGGGCTCCCGCGACCGTCACGACATTGAAGTTGACCCGGAGGCTTCGTTCGAGTCCGGAGACCGCACACAGGTGGCGGAACGCCGTCTCGACCTCGGGATGGCCCGCACGCAGGCTGATCACGAGCCGGGTCGGATGCTCGTGATCGGATTCGTCCCGGAGATCCCGCACCCACGGGAGTTCCCCGGTCTCGAGCAGGCGGGCGAGGTCGGCGAGCACCTGCGAACCCGAAACCTGATAGGGCAGCGCGTCGACCACGAGGTCGGCGTCCTCGAGATGGTAGCACGCACGCAACCGCAGGTTGCCCACCCCGGTTTCATACAGCGTGCGCAGTTCCGCACGGGGCGTGATGATCTCCGCCTCGGTCGGGAAATCGGGGCCCGGCAGATGCTCCAGGATCTCATCGAGCCCGGCTTTTGGATGGTCGACGAGATGGATCAGCGCGTTCGCGGTTTCGCCGAGATGGTGGGGTGGGATATCGGTGGCCATCCCGACCGCAATTCCGCTCGATCCGTTGAGCAGGACCCAGGGTAGGCGCGCGGGCAGCCACACCGGCTCATCGAGCGTGCCATCGAAGTTGGTGGTCCAGTCGACGGTGCCCTGTCCGAGTTCGGTGAGGAGGAGATCCGCATAACGGGACAGCCGGGTCTCCGTGTAGCGCATGGCGGCAAAGGATTTCGGGTTGTCGGGCGAACCGAAGTTGCCCTGTCCCTCGACCAGGGGATAGCGGCAGGAAAACGGCTGGGCCATAAGCACGAGCGCCTCGTAGGCCGCCTGGTCGCCATGGGGGTGGAACTTGCCAATCACGTCCCCCACGGTCCGGGCCGATTTCTTGAATTTCTGCCCGGCCCCGAGGCCCAGTTCATGCATCGCGTAGAGGATCCGCCGTTGCACCGGCTTCAAGCCGTCGCCGAGCTGCGGCAGTGCCCGTTCGAGGATCACGGTCATCGAATAATCGAGATACGATTTTTCGACGAACCGGCTGAGCTCGAGCGACTCCGCGCGGGCTGCCGGGGGGGTCGGGGTCTCCGCCGGGTGACCGGATGAGGAAGCAGCGGATCGGCGGCGCGCGCCGGGCTTCGTTCGGACAGGGGGCATGGGCACTCTTGGGGACCCGGATTCCGGGCCACAGTTTACCGGAAAGCGCCCTGCCCGCGAGCGCGTTCCCGGAAATCCGCCCAGCCAGTGATTGAGCCCGGGGCGTCGGCTCCGCGCCCGGAAGGCGCGTGTCAACGGCCATCCCGGCGCCAGTCTTCAATGCATGCCGCCCGGGGCTCCGGTTTGTGCCGTTTTCCGGCGCTTCAGGAAAAACACGGTCGGGATCAGCGCGATCGAGACCACTCCGAGGTACCAGAAATCATCGATGTAGGCGAGCATGGTGGCTTGTTTGATCACGGTTCCGTAGAGGATGCCCATCGCCTCGTGGGAGGCCGCCACTCCGCGGTGGCCCTGCCTCGCGAGCAGGCGACCGACGGACGCGACATAGGACCTGAGGGCCGGACTCACGGCGGCCACATCTCCGACCAGACGGTCCTGGTGGGCTTGCGCCGCCCGGGCGAGCAGAGTGACGGCGATCGAAATGCCGAAACTCCCCCCGATGTTGCGTGACATATTGATGATGGCCGAGGCATTGCTGGATTTGGCGGCATCGATGGCCGTAAAGGCCACCGTGTTGATCGGGATGAACAGGAACGCCATGCCGCAGGCCTGGAACACGCGCGTCCACATGAGGGTCTGGAATCCGGTCTCGGTGTCGAAACCGGTCATCAGGAACATGGCGAGGCCGATCACCAGGAAGCCTGCGCTGATGAGCCAGCGCGCGTCGATACGTGACACAAGCTGGCCCACGACCGGCATCAGGAAGAGAATCGCCACTCCGCCCGGGGACAGCATGAGCCCGGCCTCGACCGGCGTATAGCCCATGAGCGACTGCACATAGAGGGGCAGGAGCACGGTGGTCGCGAGGAGCACAAATCCCAGCATGAACATGAGCAGGTTCGCGACCGCGAATGTGGGATCCTTCAACAGATGCAAATCGACGATCGGGTCACTCCGGGTCCATTCCCAAACCACAAACCCGATGAGGGCCACGACCGCGAGCGACGTCATCGCGAGGATCAGGTGAGAGGCAAACCAGTCGTTCTGCTGCCCCCGGTCGAGCACGATCTGCAAGCTCCCGAGCCCGATCGCAATCAGGCTGAAACCGATATAGTCGAGCTTGAGGCCCCGGGCTTTGCGGGCGATGCGCGTCGCAGCGAAATGGGGCGGGTCCCGGACGAGCGACTGGATCATGGGCAAAAGGAGGATCCCGACCGGCACGTTGATCAGGAACACCCAGCGCCAGCTCATGTGGTAGGTGATCCAGCCCCCGAGTGTGGGCCCGATTGCTGGCGCGAGCACCACAGCCATGCCGTAGAACGCAAACGCCATGCCCCGCTTCTCGGGCGGGGAGGCATCCGAGAGGATGGCCTGCGCATTCGGCTGCAAGCCTCCCCCCACGAGTCCCTGGATGGCGCGGAACACGACCAAGGCGCCGAGGCTCGGAGCGAGTCCGCAGAGGAGCGAGGCCAGGCTGAAGCCGCCGATGCTGGCCATGAAGTAGCGCTTGCGTCCGAACGTGGTCGCGAGCCACCCGCTCAGGGGCAGGATGATCGCGTTGGTGAGGGTATAGGCGGTGAGTACCCAGGTGGCCTGGTCCTGAGAAGCCGAGAGGCTGCCCGCGATATGAAGCAGGGCAACATTGGCGATCGACAGGTCGAGGACCTCCATGAACGCCGCAATCGCAACCACGGGCGCAATCACCCAGAAACCCGGTGCGGGTTGGTCGATCGACCGGGGGGTTGTGGGGTTCAGGGTGGAGGACATGCCCGGTCGCGGGATTCAGGAGTACGGGATGAACGCATTTTTGCAGAACGCCCAGCCGAATGCGAGACCCGGCCGATCCGACGCATCAGCCCGCGTCCTGATCCGGAGCGTGGGCCGGATGCGGATCAAAGGGTCCCCTCATCCAAGCCGGACTTTCCTGAAACAGGCGGGATACAAAAAATAGAGCCCGGCTTCGAGCGGTCCCCCCTCTGCTTCCCGGAGGAGGCGTGCGTAGCGCTCGAGCTGGGGCCGATAACGCGCTTCCTCGCGCGCGAGAAAGGCTTCGCGATCCCGCCCCTCGTGACGGCCGAGCTTGTAATCGACGATCCAGAGCACGCCCCGATCGTCGCGGAACAGCCGGTCGATGCGCACGGCCACAGGCTCGGTTCCCTCAAGCCCGTGAAGTGCAAGCTCGGTGGCCGCCCAGTCATGGGGTCCGAGTATCCAGCGTGCCTCCGGATCCTGGAGGATGCGCTCGAGCAGGTGTCCGATCTCGGTGACCGATGCCGACAGGCGTTCCGGTGGCATCCCGAGTTCAGTGAGCCTCCGAGCCCACCGCGACGCGGCGCCCGCCCGGGGCTCGATCCAGGGTGCGGCGCCGGCAAAGCCTTCGCGTGCGATCCGTTCGCAAATCTCGTGGAGCAGGAGGCCCTGCATGCGGCTTACGGATTCCGCCCAGTCATAGACTGGACGCTCGGGCTCTTGGATCCCCCCGTCAGCCACTCGGTGGGGGAGGAGCGGATCCGGGTAGGCGATCGGGCGAAACTCCGGAGAGAGGACCTCGCGCGTCGCAGGAACCCGGGCACCCGCTGATCCCGACCCCGGGTGAGGCTCCGAGACCAGGCATCCGCCCTCCTCGAACAGGAACCCGAACACTTCCGAAAGCGACCCCCAACGGGGCTTGAAGCGCGCACCGGCCGCTCCGCCCTGGGTCACGAGATGTATCCGCTCGCGTGCCCGGGTGGCCGCCACGTAGGCCAGGCGGATCCTTTCCTCGCGATCCTTGCTGCGCTCGATCTCACCGAGATACGCATACCAGCTGACCCCACCGGGTGGGGATGGCGCCGGGTCACGGGTCGCGAGCACAACCCCGGTCCCCGTGGGTCCGACCGCCTCGAGCCACCGGAGCAGCGCCCGCTCGTTGCGCGGCGTGCCACGATCCAGTCCGGCCAGGATCACGACATCCCATTCGAGCCCCTTGGCACGGTGGATCGTGAGGAGCTCGAGACGGGGATCGTCCACCCCGTATTCGAGCGGGGCATTCACCCGTTCCAGGGCTTCGGCCAAGATGAGCGGGTCGGTGCGCAAATCACTCGGAGACAGGCCATCGAGCGCACTCCAGAAACGTTCGGCCAGTGCCCGGTCGAAATCCGTCTTGAGTGTCGCGGGACCGCCGAGAGCGATCCAGGCCGCCTCGAGGGTCTCGCGGAAATCGGCCGTGCGGGCAAGCCGGTCAAAGGCCGCCCTCAAGGCGGGTCCCGTGCGCGCGAGCCGCTTCTCACCGTCAGTACTGAGTCCGGAGAGCCCGGGTCCCAGGAGATCCGGGTGGATCAGTGGGCGGCAGGATTCGGCGAGACGGGTAAGATCGGCCATCGATAACCCGATGCAAGGCCCGCGGAGCACGGCCAGCCAGGCGCGCCGGTCCCCTGGATGCAAAAGTGCGGTTGTGAGCATGAGGAGGTCTTGGGCGACCCCAAACGCCATGAGCGGTTCGAGATCGAGCCCCCGGAATGGGATCGACTCCCGACGCAGGAGCGCCGCAATGGGTGTCGCATCCCGGTGCGCATGGAACAGCACTGCGATCCTTGCATCGGCGGATCTGGTGCGTTCGCGGCGGATGAGTTCAAGGACCACCTGGGCTTTTTGCTCCGGATCCTCGCCGGTCACCCGATGACATACGGCGAGCGGCGAGGTCACGGAGCCTTCCGCCGTGCGTCCGCTCCGGGCCGGGACGTAGCGGACTCGACCGGTTTCGCGTTCGTCTTGGTCTGGAAAGATCCGGGTGAAGGTCTCGTTCAGCCAGCGCACAAGATCCGGGTGGCTCCGGTAGTTGTCATGGAGGATCGCGGGAGCGAGGGGCAGATCCGCAATGCCCGATTCACGGCAGTTGAGGAAAACACCGACTTCGGCCTGGCGGAAGCGATAGATGGACTGCATGGGATCGCCCACGGCGAAAAAGGTGTGCGAATCCCCCGGCTGCCAGCCCCGCATCAGGCTCTGGATGAGGAGGTAATGCGCGATGCTCGTGTCCTGGAACTCGTCGATCAGAAGGTGCTGGATCTTGAAGTCGAGGGCGAGAGCGAGCTCGGTCGGGGCATCCGGACCGAGTGCCTTGCGCGCGAGGCGCGTGATCTCGGCGAAGTCGGCCTGGCCCGTCTCCCGGAAGACGGCCTCGAGGTGATAGAGGCTCCGGGCCAGGACGATCATGAGTTCCTCAAGGAGCGGGGTATCCGTTTCCGGTGCATCCGGGAGGCCTGCGAGCCGGATCAGGGAATCCTGATAACCGGGATGGTCCTCGAGCACCTCGAGCGCTGTCTCGAGCACCTCGCGCAGTCGATCCTGCTCGTGATCCCCGGACACGCGCCTGCCGAGGAGCACATGGAGTCCGCGCGCCTTGCGGAGTTTCCCCGCCTGCGTCAGGAAGAGCTGGGTGACCGCGCGGTAGGCGCGGCGCCGGATCCAGACCGGATGGCCGGCGCCCCGATCCGCCGGGGCCTCGGAAACCCGCTCGCCGCCAGGCTCCATCTCCGGGTCGAGCTCCCGCTTCACCCGGTACTCGGTGACCGTCCCTGCGAGATCCTGCCACGTCTTGAGTGCGTGGCCGGGAATCGCCGATTCGACCTGATCAAGCGCCTGGGCGATGATCGAGGTCTTGGCCTCGAAGAGCTTCCGGTTCCAGTCGGGTCGGCTGCCCAGCTCGAAGACGAGATCCTGCCACTGCTCGCGGCAGCCGAGCATCGAGACGATCAGGGTCACCAGAGCCTCCGGATCGCCGCCCGTCTCGTGCAACCACGCGCCAATCGCCGGGCGGTACTCCGGCTCGCCAAGCAGGTCTTCAATCACCCGGCGGGCCGCCTCGACGTAGAGTCCGTGGGCGTTCTCGGTGGGGTCGGGCACCCGCCCGCCTGCCGCCGACCAGGGCATTTTCTGGATCAGGCCGAGCGCAAGACCATCGATCGTCATGATTCGGAGCCGTTCCGGCAGCTGCTCGAGCTGCCAGCCGCGTTCCTCGCTGCGAAGCCGAATCCGTCGTGGCCAGTCTCCGAACACGCCCTCCGTCGTTTCGTCGAGGAGGGCGCGCCAGACGCGGTGTGACAGCTCCGCCTGCGCCTTGCGGGTGAAGGTCAGCGCGAGAACCTCTTCCGGCTGTTCCACCTGCGCAAGCAGCCTGAGATAACGCTCGACGAGAAGCGTGGTCTTGCCCGAGCCGGCCGGAGCCTGTACCAGGCAGGAGCGGCGGGGATCGCGTGCGCGCTTGCGCGCGTCGCGGTCCTCGGCGAGCAGATCAGGCGTCTTTTGCCGGGGGCACATCACGGGAATCCTCATCGGCACCCGCTGCGCCGGGGGCGGCGATTCGAGTTTCATGGAGACGGCAGAGTGCCGGATAGGCGCACCGGTCACAGGGGAGTTCGGGATCGCCCTGGGGGTCGAGGTCGTTGCGGCCGTCCTCAATCTCGCGAGCCAGATGCTCAAGCGCCTGCCGCCAAAGATCTCGCTGCACGTTCCAGTCGGGGATGTGCTCGAAGGGTTCCGGATCGGACAGGAGTCCCGTTTCTCCGGTCACCCCCGCGTAGCCCATCTTCCCGGGTTTGAGGCTCGCGACGAGGAGCGAACGGGCCGCGGGCCAGGCGAGCGCGTAGGCGGGAAGCTGGGGTTCGAGAGGCCGCTCGCCCATCCAGCGCCTGGACGGCGGGGCTTCTCCGGTCTTGTAATCCACGATCGCGAGCGTTCCATCCGCGAGCCGATCGATACGGTCGGCACGGCAGCGGAATCGCAACCCGGCGAGGGTGAGGGTCGCCGACTGCTCGGTCAGAATCTCGAACTCCCCCCGGCGCCGGCTTTCATGGTCCCGGAACCAGGTGTCGATCCATTCGACAAAGCTCGGACGGAGCAGTGTCTTGAGCATGGCGCTCATCGGCCCTGGGGCTGGTGCCTCATCGAGCGTGGTTTCAACCGCGTGCTCGATCGTGTCCCGGATCCGCCGCTCGTCCAGTGGTCCCTTGCGATCGCCCGGCCACTCGTTCCAGATCCGCTCCAGCATGGCGTGGAGCAGGATGCCGCGTGTTCTCGGATCAAATGGCAGGCGCCAGGGAGAGAGCGTGACAGCGTGGAGACGGTGTTCGGCGAAGCCCAGAAAAGGACAGGCCGCCTGGTCCTTGAGAAAACGGGTCCCACCGAGGATCTCTCCCGGAGCGCACGCGACCGGTTCCGTGAAGGGAACGGATCCGCAGGCTGTGACCCGATCTGCCGCGTTGCGGCGGAACCCGTCCCGGCCGGCCGGTCCGGGTTCCGGAGCCGGGCAGGATGCGAGCAGCGGCGAGGGATCGAGATCACGATCATCTTCGTGGCGGGTGAAACTCAGAACGATCTCCGAGGCCGAAGACTTCCAGCGGGTGAGCAGTTTTTCGTTGAACTGGAACTCCCGCGTGCTGCTCGCATGGGGCAGACCACGCTGGCGCTGGAGCGCGTAGGGCAGGAACGGATGGGGGTGCGGCTCGGGAGGCCAGCGACGGGCTTCCGCGCCCACGACCCAGATCCGGTCGAAGTGAAGTCCCGCGGTCTCGAGCGGGCCCATGACCTCGATCGGACCTGGCGGGGTCTCGGGCTGGAAGAGTCGTTCGTCGAGTGCATCTGCCACGAGGAGTCGGAAGTCGGAAAAACGCCAAGGTCGCGGGAGTGCGGCGAGGTGCGCGATCTCCTCGAGCACCTCGCCGAAGGCCCGGTGTGCCTGGTACTCGATCGAATCGAGCGGCCGGGCGCCGGGCCAGCCGAAATCCTCGAGCAGGCTGAACCAGAGGCGGATCCAGTGGGGAAGCGGGTGGGGCTGATCCATGCCAGAGGTGGCGAGCCTCGTGCCCAACTGCGTGATGGCCCGCCGGAATCGCTCGGGCATAGATTCCGGCCAGGCGAGATCGTGTCCAACCTCCCCGTCGCGTCCGCGTTCTCGCCAGGCACAGTCGCACGCAAAGCGGAACGGGCCATCGACCGCGGGATCGCCCCAGTAGGGGCTCCGCAATAGTCGGCTCAATCCGGCTGGCGTCCGGGCGGAGCCCGCACAATCGAGGATGTCGAGCGCGGACTCGACGACCGGATAGTTGACGAGCGGCTCCCCGAGACTCAGGTTGTAGGGGCGCTCTGAACCCCCGCCCGCCCTCCCGAGCCGGGGCGGAGCCAGCACGTCGTCGAAGATGGCGCGGACTTGCGCCCTGAGATCCTTGAGCCCGAGAACGATCACACCGATCTTGGTATCCGGGTCCTCGCGGAGGCACCGCCGCGCGAACTGCGCGACCGCATAGAGCTCGGCTTCCCGGTCGGGAAAGGCAAAGACGTGCGCGCGCTCGAGCGTACGGCCCCCAACCGGGATCTCCAGGCATTCGCCGCCTTGCCCCTGCCACGCCCGGCCAAGATGCAGCTCGAGTGGCGTGCGCTCATCAAAGCCATGGAACGCGAGCAGACCTTTTACACGCCGGCCGGATCCGGACTCGAGGTCGAGCACCACGCGCTTCAGGAGCGACTGCCGGGGCTCAAACCCCGCTCCGTCGAGCCGCTCGAGAAATCGCGCTTTCAGCGCGCGATACTGGGCAACGTCTTCAGAGACTTCACTCCCCGGGTCTTCATCATCCAGCTCCCAGTCGCACTCGAGAGCAAAGGCCTCGGCGGCCAGGAGCGCCAGTCCCCGCGCGCGCTGGGGATCGATCCCAGGATCGAGTGAACTCGCGGCATCCATCCAGAACAGCCGATCGCCTCCGGGCGGGAGGCACGGCTTCGCCGGGTCGCCCTGATCCCAGTACCTCGCGGCAAAGCTCTCGGGCAGAAGGATGTCCGGCATCTCCGCCACGCGCACGCCCGCCCGCGCCTGGCGCATCCACTCTTCGCCGATCAAGACCCGTCGCAACCGTTGCGTCGGCACGAGCCAAAGGCCCGTCCGCAAGGGCCCGGGGACCGGCTGCGGGGAACGGGAAGCCACCTGGCGGGGGTCCCCCGTCATGTCCAGGGCTCGACGGTCCTGGAATCCGCAAGACCCGTGGCGTGCCGGATCCACGGCCTGCGCAAGAGTGCGTGATGGGCAAGCCCCTCGAGCAGGGCCGCACGCAACCCCACTGGGTCCGCCTTCTGGAACAGTACCCGCAACGCCTCGAGCGCCAGAAGAAACCGCTGGTTCTCCCTCCGGCGACGCCGGCCATAGCGGAGGAGTGCCGGATAGAGCGCCTCCTCTCCCCCGTCTCGGCAACGCTTCAGTTGTCCGACGAGCACACGGACATCCTCGAAGCCCAGGTTGAGTCCCTGTCCCGCGAAAGGGTGAATCACATGCGCGGCATCGCCCGCGAGCGCCAGGCGTTCGCCGGTATAGGCCAGCGCATGGAGACGGCGCAACGGATAGGCTCGCGGGGGGGTGGCGAGCGACAGCCGTCCGTAGATCCCCCCGGTCGCCTCGGTCAAGAGCGCCTCGAAGGCGGCGGGCGTCTGGTTCGACCACGCCCGCGCCCGGGCCACGGGCATCGAAAAAATGCAGGAGAGAAGGCCATCGGGGGCCGGCAGGAGCCCCAGGGGGCCCCAGGGCGTGAATACCTGTCTCGGCATCGATGGAGGATCGTGTTCCGTCTTCAACCCGCACGTGAGTGCCGCTTCGCCGTAATCGCGCGTCTCGACCGGCATCCCGAGCTTTTCGCGCAACCGCGAATGTCCACCCTCCGCGACCACGAGGAGCGATGCCGGAAAAGACGCCTCCCCCGTCCCGATCTTCCAGCCGCCGGATGTCCGTTCGATGCTCCCGGGATCCAGTCTTTGGGTGGGAATGCCGAGCGCGGCCATCTGCGTCCCGAGCACCTGGTCGAGATCACGCGCATAGACGAGACCGCCGAGCAGGAATCCGCCGATGTCGGATGCCGCGAACCGGACCCGGACCGATTCCTGGTAGAGCGTGATCTCGAGATCGGAAAAGACCCGGCAGCGGGATGGCCCGAGCCTCGTATACAGGCCCTCGGTTTCGAGGAGCTCGAGGCTCCGGGCCGAGAGCGCATAGAGCCTCGTGTCGGCTGAATCCTGCGCTTGGGGCCGGTCATCCAGCAAGATTACCGGGTGGCCATCCCGGGCCAGGAGGCACGCAAGGAGACGGGCCACGGGGCCGGATCCGGCAATCGCCACCGGAGCCTCGCGCCCCGTGTCCCCACCCGGCGGGTTCAAAGGCGCCACCCGAGTCCGAAACGGAGGATCGACCGGCGGATGGAGGGGACCTTCTGGATGAGGCGCCAGCCGGACCGGCGGGCCAGGCGGGCCAGCGGATTGGCCAGCGCGAAGAGGCGCGGTAGCTCTTCGGTCAGATGGCTCACGCGCCGGTGATCGGCCCTCCGCTCCCGCCAATAGGCTTCAAGCCACGCATACGAACCATAATCGGTTCCCGTCTCCTCGGCCTCGACGAGTGCCGCAATCAGTGAACGGGCGTCCCGGAAGGCGAGATTCATGCCCTGTGCGGCAAAGGGAGCAATCCGGTGCGCGGCCTGCCCGATCACGACGATGCCCGCCTGATACGGTGGATCGACCACATGCCGGATGAGATCGAACCGGACCGGTTCCTCCCTCCAGTCGAGCGTTCCGGGCTGCCACCCGAGGAGGTGTGCCACCTGATGACGCTGCGCGACCGGTGGTTGTGCGAGAAAATGATCGGCCTGATCCTTGCCGAGGGTCCAGGTGAGGGTCGCCTCGCTGGAGGATTCCGGCAGAAGGGCGAGAAGGCCCTCAGGCCCGAGACGCTCGGATACCTGGTCTGGAATGACGCGAGACAGGCCGAGGAGGCGGATCACGAGCGCCGCCTGGCCGGAATCCCGTGTCCGGATCCGGAATCCCTGGCGCTCGAGCAACGAGGAGACCTGCCCCTCGGCCACGACCAGAAGCCTTGGCGACAAGGTCAGGGTCGCTCCCGAATCCCGCTCGATCTCGAGCGATGGGACCGGATGGGTGTCATCGCGTTGGCGGATTCTGGCCCCGTCAAGCAGCTGGATGCGTGGCTCCTTCCGGACCGCGTGCTCGAAAGCCTGGGCGAGGAGACTCGCATCGACCGCATAACCCAGGGTGGGCAGGCCGATCTCCTCTGCCCTGAACTCGACCGGCGGGGCACCCGGCTCATCTACCCGGATGGCATGAATGGGTTGCACGGCGGGCCAGAGCGCCTCCGTGACACCGATCCGGCCGAGCCACTGAGCGGAGAGCTCCGACAGCACGAAACGCCTGCGATCCCGTCCGGGCTCCCCCATCCTCCGGGATTCGATCAATGTGACCTCGATGCCTTGGCGTGCGAGACCGAGCGCGAGAGCCGAGCCGACTGATCCGGCACCCGAGACGACGACCCGGGTGTCCCAGAGGCGGGATCCGGTCGCGGGAAGCATCAGCGTCCCCGATTTTGCATCACGGTTTCAATGGCAGACGCGGTCTTCACGAGCCCGCGCGTCAGGACATCCGGCTCCGAACGGGTGATCCGGACATCATCCTCGATGCGGATGCCAATCCCCTGGAAACCCTTGGGCACGCCCCGCAGCCCCGGCCGGATATAGATGCCGGGTTCGACCGTGAGCACCATGCCGGGTTCGAGTTCGCGCCAGGCACCATCCACCTTGTAACTCCCGACATCGTGGACATCGAGTCCGAGC
Source organism: Pseudomonadota bacterium (assembly GCA_021852325.1). Taxonomy (GTDB): domain Bacteria; phylum Pseudomonadota; class Gammaproteobacteria; order JAKAQQ01; family JAKAQQ01; genus JAJZNM01. The sequence goes on along the minus strand of JAJZNM010000060.1, from coordinate 1,675 downwards.
CAGTGTCCGGCCCGGTGCATGTAATAGGTTTCGTAGGCCCGGTCACGGATGAGCTCGCGGAGCGGTCCCTTGAGCAACCCGAGACGGATGAGTCCCTGGGTGATCACGCGTACGGTCGCCTCGTGGGGCTCGTTCCAGTGACGACCGGGCCGGCAGGCGGCGATCGCCGCTTCCTGCGCGGCCAGCACGAGGTCGTAGAGGGCCCGCTGCTCCGGGCTGAACCGTCCGCTCACCGGATAGGTACGGGTGATATCGGAGGCATAGCCCTCGGATTCACATCCCGCATCCAGCAACAACAGGGTGCCGGCATTCAGGAGATCGCGGTTTTCGACATAGTGGAGCACACAGGCATTCGCGCCGCCTCCGGCGATGGTCGTATAAGCCTCCTCGCAGCCCGCACGGGCGAACGAGTGGAGGACATCCGCCGCGACCTCGTATTCATAGCGGCCGGGTGCGAGAGACGCCATCACGCGCTCGTGGGCGGCCACACTGACCCGGGCGGCCTTGCGCATTTCGGCCACTTCGGCAGCGGACTTGAACAGGCGCATCTCGTGGATCAGCGGGTCGAGAGACACGAAGGTCTCGGGCGGCACCACTCCCTGGCGGGAACGCTCGCGGAGCCGGTTGATCCAGCCGAGGATCGTGTGGTCGAACCCCTCGTTCTGGCCCATCGTGTAGTAAATGCGCTCGGCTCCTTCGAGGATGTCGGGCAAGACCTTCCCGAGGTCACCAATCGGAAAAGCCTGGTCGGCCCCGAACTCGCGGATGGCTCCCTCGGGACCGAGACGCCGCCCGGTCCAGGTTTCCTGCGTCCGGTCTCGGGGCCGCACGAACAGGAGGTATTGGCCTTCCGGACGTCCCGGAACGAGGACCATCACGGCATCCGGTTCGGGAAACCCCGTGAGATACAGGAAGTCGCTGTCCTGCCGGAACCGGTAATGCAAATCACGGTTGCGGATCTTCTCGTGTGCGCCGGGGAGGATCGCCACCGACCCGGACCCCATTTCCCGGGCCAGCGCGCGCCTGCGGCGCGCCCATTCTTCAGGATTCATGCTCGCTACCCGCTTGGTATCGCCCTGTCAGGCGGTGACGCTCATCATATAGGAACTGGACGGCGGCACGGACGTATTCGACCAGTTCGGCAAAGGCGGTCTCCAGGACTTCATCCGACTCAGCCGGTGGCTCCGCGCACCGGATCTTGGCGAGATCCTCGAGCGCCTCGCGGCTCTCCGGTGAGAGCAGGTGCATCGGATCCATCCAGCCGAATGACGAGAGGAAACCGGACAGCCATCCGCAAAGCGCCTCGACCCTGACGCGAAGTGCCACCTCGTCGGATGGCAACCCCAGTTCGAAATCGAGGGATCCCTCCGCGAGCCTTTGGTCGAGTCCAGGCTGCATGATTTGCCAGAAACGGCGTTCGGACGCACCCCAGCCGAGATCGTCCGGAACGGTCCCGGTGAGGATGGCATCGGGGCCACTCGGATGACCTGCGCAGAGGAGCCCAAATACCTCCCCGCGAAGCTCGTGCGAAGGCTCGCTCCCGGGGGGGCCTGGGGGAAGATGCGCGTTCAAACGATTGGCCTGGCGGCACCCGTCCCGGCGGATTTTAGCACTCCCGGGATCCCGGCCGACACGTTATGCGGGCAATTTGACCCGGAATCCATTCGTTCGTATA
>JAJZNM010000143.1 GCA_021852325.1 Pseudomonadota bacterium | reverse complement strand
GTGGATCGAAGGGGCCGCCAATACGCGAATTATAGTCCCTTCCACGGTCCCCTAAAAATGCACGATGTCACCCACAATGAACTCATCGGCCGGTACCCCGGGCACACGGACCAGCGGGAACGCCATCGTCAGGTAGTAGACCTGGCCATAGGCGCTCCGGAGGTTGCCGATCCGGAGCCCGCCACCCACATCCTCGTAGATCCGGCTCCAGCGCGCAGGCGTGAGCTCCTCAATCTGGGCACAGTCGGCATAAGCCACGAAGCCGAGCACGAAGCTGTGGAACAACATGACCGGAGTCACGATCCGGTCCTCGAGGGTGGTGGTCCACATCCGGGTCCCCAGGCGAAAATAATTGGGGTAGCCCCGCAAACCCTGGATACCGCCGATATAGAGCAGGCTCAGCGGATCCGGACGCACCGTAAACGCATAGGCGGCATGGAGAACCCAGGTTTGCTCCGGCAGATCCTGGTTGTAGTAGGTTGCAGCGAGCTGGCCCGATTCGTTCTGCCACTCACCGGTTTGACGACGCACCTGCCAGCTCCCCGAGGCGAGCAGGAGATCGTGACCGAGAAGACGCGACCCGACACTCGCGTCGAGGTTGAACGAGTAGGAGTTTCCGAGACTCCCGAACACGCTCGGATCGAGGCCAAGCGTGCCCATCACATTCCACCCGAGATCGTAATCCTCGACCCGGTCGATCAGCTGGATGTTCTCGAAACTCCGGTACCGGTCCTGGAAGAGCTGCCATCCGACCGTCGGCCCCACGGTCCGTCGCGCGAGGAGGTCAAGCGGCAGGAGTGGAACCGGCGCTTCCGCGATCGGCGTCTCATAGGTTTCCGAGTTCCGGCTCCAGCCGAGATAGAGCCGCTCACCCGTGTTGTCGGAGAATCCGACCAGGTGACCGTACGTGACGCTCGCCGTGTTCAGCTGGTTGGGCACGGATTCGGTCAGGACGCCGCCTTCGTAAAGGTCGAGATCCTCTTTCTGGGAAAGCCCGCTGAAGGACATCGACCAGGGGTCCGTATCCCGGTAAAACGGCCGCGCGATCGTGATCTCGCGCAGGTAGCCATCGGAAAGTGTCCCGTCGATCGCAAGCCCCGTCCAGCGGCTCCCGAAAATGGCGGGATCTTCATACTCGTAATCGGTCTCGGTCCGCTGCAAGGTTTTCTGCCAGCTTACGGAAAATGTCTTGCCCGTCCCAAGGATATCGGTATCAAGGGCCTTGTAGCGGATTTCGCTCGCCCCCCCGACATGGCTGAACCTGAAGTCGAGCTTGAGCGTCCAGGCATCCTTTTCGACGACGGCGACCGTAACCACCTGGTCAACGCAGCTCGTGGGAACGATGCGGACCGCGCGCACAAACGGCAACGCGCGCAGGTTGCGCTCAGTTTCATAGATGGTCCGCGCGAGCACCGGCTCACCGCTCTTGAAAAGGAGCATGTCCCGGATCACATAGGCCTTGGTCTTCGCGTGGATGAAATCGGCGGCCCGCGCATACCAGGTGTCCTGTCCGGGTCGGGAACGGTTGAAGACATTGACCACATGGACATCGATCCGCCCGATCCGGTCGTGGCGGGATTCGAGGAAGCTCCAAAGATGTGCGTCGTAGAACCGGCCGAGCGCGGGAGCGACCCCCGGCGGGAAACCGGCCAGGCAGCTCCCCACGCCCGTCCCGGTTGTCTTCGCCTGTACCGGGGATACAGGAAGCAGGGCAGCGGCCATCAAAATCACGAAGACCCCGTAAGAAGGGGCCGGAGCCTGCCTCCTTGGGCAATGCCTGAGTCCTGTCCTCACCGTCCCTCCCCTGCCGTGGACGAGATGGGAGGAATGAACTCGGCTACGCCCGGTCAGCCGGGAGGGCCTCGCACCCTGCCCGCGCCGATCCCTCAAGCGGCTCCGGGGTCTGACCGCCCGTATCGGTCAACCGGGCCACGGGCAGCGATCGGCCTCTTCATGGCCTAGTGGCCCGATTTGGTGCCGGTGCAGTTGCCGATCCGGTGCCCCATCACATGGACCCGGTAGCTCATCTTTTCGGGCGAGAGCATCTTCCCGTTTACCCATGAGTCGAGCGTGGTCTTGTGGTACACGGTCCGTCCCTGGGTCACCATGTCGAGCGCCGCCGAGTGGCAGGCCGTGGTCCAGGTCAACGTGTCCCCCACCATGTGGTGAGTCGTGACATGGCACATGGAAGCCATTTTTCCGTGCGGTTTCATGGCGCGGGGCTGATGCGCGAGGCAGAGCGTCTGCGAGATCCGTTTCATGACCGTTTTGCCGCTTCCATAGGTCACGACATCGAGACGCCAGAGCCCGGGAGTGAAGTACGGGTTCACGGCCGCTTTGGCGAATGCCGGGGCAGTCGCCACCACCGTCGTGGCCAGAATCCACAGGAAGGCAGTCAACGCATGGTTTTTCATCGACATCAGCAGGGTCCTCAAGGAGATGGTTGGATCGTCAGCAAACCTGAGCGGGGTCCCACGGGTCACAAGCCAGTACGACTCATATGGAGCACCCTGCTCGCGTTCTCCTCACGCATTGTACTGGAATCGGCTCCCCGGAGCTCAACCGGCATGGAATCTCGCGGAATGAACCTGCTCGGCCTTACTCTTCCCTCCGCATGTCATCTGGCCCTGGTGGATGGTGCTGGATCCACGCAACCGGAGCCCGCGCACCGACGTCTTGCATTTCCTGATTCTCATGGACATTTTGATCGTCATCGCGCCCGACAGGACGATGACCCGCCAGGATCTTGACCCGGCGTACAACCTGACCCGCCTGGCCAGCGGGCTCGCCGAAGTGATGGATCAGCCGCTTGGGGGGCTCCTGCTCTGGATCCCGGGGTCACCCGTTCACGTGCTCGGTGCACGCATCATTTTCTGCCGCTCGAGACGTGACGACGAAGCGCGTCAGGCCCGCCTGCAGATTCTAGAAATCGATCCGGTACTTCACGCCTGACCGGTAGAGAATGCAAAATATCCCGTGTCATTCCGGTTTTCGAGCTACAAGATCGGTGCAAACAGCCTGCTCGTCTGCATACCCAGGCGGTACAGCAGCGAGACGTGATCGTAATCATGAGGCTGAATCGGGATCGCCCGGGTGAAATCCTCAAGCAGCATCGCTTCGACGCGTGACGCGAATTCCCGATCGACGATCAGGGCGATGATTTCGAAATTGAGCCTGAGTGAACGATTATCCAGATTGGCGCTGCCTACTGCGGAGATCTGGTCATCCACGAGCACGACCTTCTGGTGCATAAAACCGGGTTGGTACTGGTAGACCATGAACCCCGAGCGCACGGCTTCGTGCGCGTAAAGCGTGGTAATGAGGTGCATCAGGCATTCCGCCCGGGCCGGAACCAGCAGGCGCACATCGACTCCACGCAGTGCTGCCAGCTTGAGCGCGACAAACACGGCCTCGTCCGGAACATAAAATGGTGTCGCAATCCAGATACGATGCATTGCCGAGTTGATGGCCTGTACAAAAAAAAGTACGCAAGTTTCATATTCGTCTGCCGGACCGCTGGCAATGATCTGGCAGCGGATGTTGTCAGGCGAGGGTGCCGGTTTCCATGAGAGAGCGGGAATATCGTGAGTCGCCCAATACCAGTCTTCAATAAATGCGAGTTGGATACTCGCCACAGCCGGTCCGCGGATCTGGATGTGCGTGTCGCGCCAGGGACTCATGGGAGGCTTCAGGCCCAAGTACTGATCACTCACATTCAATCCCCCGATGAAAGCCTGTTCCCCGTCGACGACCACGATCTTGCGGTGGTTGCGAAAATTCAATTGAAAACGGTTGGCACGACGGCGTGGCCGCAGAAACCGGTGGGCAGAAACACCCGCTGCCCTCAGTTCCGCGAGGTATGCGTCAGGCAGGAGATGGCTGCCAAAACCATCCACCAGAAAATAAACCGAAACCCCTTCCCGTGCCTTTTTCAGCAGGCATTCCATGAGTTTGCGCCCAAGCCCGTCGTCTGCCACGATGTAATACTGGACTACGACGTACCGGGTCGCCGTGGCGATGGCTGCGAATAGGGCCGGGAAGGTCTCACTCCCGTCCACTAAAAGCTGAACGCTGTTGCCGCTGGAAAAGGGGGCATGGGTCAGTTCGATCAACGCTTTGAGGGCAGTGAGATCGGGAATAGTCAAAGCGTCACTGGAAATCGAGAAATCATTGTTTAGGTCGATTTGCTTCGAAATTTCACGAAACTTGCGGTTCTGTGTGCGGTGGGCATCCACATAGCGGCCAAAGTGGCTGCGGCCAAACAGGGCATATGGGACCAAGGCGAAAAACGGCAGAAAAGCCAGAGACACGGCCCAGGCGATGGCGCCTTGCGAAGTCCGGGCCGTGAGCGCCGCATGCGCCGCCGCTACCCACCCCATGACATAGATGGCGAGGGCGAGCAGGAACAAGATCGTGTGCATGAATGCAGTCATCCAGTGGGTCTGAGAATCCTAGCACGCCGGTGTCGCTGCCCACCGGCGCATCCTTGAGTCTCTGGTCTCGCCGAGCAGTTCGCGAACTGCCACACGCAGCCAGCATCCAGTGCTCGATGAAGAGAACCGGCGGGTTCTCGATCGAACGGATCTTCAAGTGGTAGCCTTGGCGGTGGCGCAGTGCCTGCTCCAGCAGCACAATTCCGCGCCGCGGGAAGAGCATGCTCGAGAGCGGCAGGACGACCTGCGTACTCCACGTTGAATCCAGATGGCATCGTTTGCGGGACGATGCGTGACGAGTGGAGTTCGGGCCAGTAGCCTTCCAGCCCGACGGCACGTGGGAATCCCACGACCTGTTGTTCCGGAAAAGCAGAATGGGTCCACAGGCTGAGGGATCCGATAACCGCGAGCGTGGTCCAGAAGAGACCGCCGGAGGCAAACTGCACACTCATCGACGGAGGGGAGGGGGGTGGAGGTGGATCGGCAGCGACTCGGTCAGCGCCTTGGGCAGATCCTCCTCCCACGAGAGCCAGCCCGCACCGCCCGGGACCGCCACCGGATACCCGGTGGCGAGGATTTCCTCGAACAGGATGCAGATCCTCTCCAATACAGCCGGACTGAATGGTAAGGAGGCAGGTCCCCGGGCATCGCCGGGTCCCGGGTGGATTCCCCCGAACTCGTGGAGCCGGTCAAACACGAAACTCTCTTCGTGCAAGGCCGGTCCGAACAAAAACCGCATCTTGGCGGGGACCCGTTCTGTGCCAAGCCGGAACTCATAACGGGTTTCACGACTCTGCAACCAGCAGGGCGGAAGCATGTGCCAGGCGGTGACGATCAACCGCCTGACCCAGTCCCCGAGCGCCCCCTGAGCGATCTCCCGGGCATCCATATCGAGATGGGTGATGACCCAGAACGGGGCATAAAGCGCAAGCTCGCATGCGGGTCCCGCATGCCATAGGAGGCCGGGGTCGATGCGTGAGGCCGATCCATCGGCTTCATCCGGTTGCCCATCATGCCGGAGCCCCCGGAAATCCCGTTCGGCACGACGCTTCACACGCGAACGTGCCGCCTGTTCCCGGCGGCTCAGGACCGTGGGCTGGAAGGCGGTCTCACGGGCGAGCGCGAGCCAGGCTGAAACCCACTGCCCTTCCGGACCCTCCGGAGGGGGCAGGACACCCGCTTGTTCCAGAAGGAGTCGCGCAAACACATGCACATCCCTTTCCAGGGACCGGATGCCCCCCGGCCGCCAGTCCGCGAGGGTGTTCCTGCAGCGGTCCCGGAAGAGGGTCCGTGCATCATCCGGCTCACCGGATCCGGATGTCCTGGTCGGCATCTCCTGGAGGAATCCCGCGGCCATGTCAATCGGACCCGGGGCGAGGACATCGGTTTTGGGATGGAGCAGTTCCTGAACGAGCGCCAGCCGGGTTTCACACCGGTAGAGGTGTCTCCGGTGCCTGAACTGCGCACGCCCATCCGGATGTTCGAAGCAACGGGCCCGGAGGAAGTGGATCAAGACCGGATCCCAGCTGATGGCGCCTCCCTCGATCCGGTCGAGAGCCCGTCCGATCTCCGGCGGCAACGCAGGATAGGGTTCGTTCATCCCCCGGATTCTCGCACTGTCGCCATCAGGATGCCCAATGGCCGGAGCACCCGCTACGCGGGGATCAGATGATCCAGGAGTTCCGAGACGCTCCGGTCGGACTGGGCCTGCCAGGGCTTCTCGAATGCTGCCGCGATGGGGTGTGCCTGTTTTGGGGGCAAACGGTTCAGGCTCTGCATGAACTTCGCGCGGAGCAAGGGCTTGGCTTCGTCACGTCGCAGGCGGTGTCCGATCGGGACTTCGACGGCGACCCGCCTGCTCGAAGATCCATCCCGGAACCGGATCGTGATGGCATTTCCGATGAAACGCTTCTCGAGATCGTAATAATGGCGGGTGAACTCCGCATTCTCGGTGACCCGCATTTTGGAACGGAGCGCATCGATCAGGGGATCGGCCGCGTGCCGGTCTTCATAATCCTCCTCGATGAGACGCCCGCGCACGAGTGCACTGGCCACAATGAACTGCAGGCAGTGATCCCGGTCCGCGGGATTGTTCAGGGGGCCGGTCTTGTCGATGATCTGGATCGCGGCGCGCTGGGTCTCGATGTCGATCCGCTCGATCTCGGCGAGCCGTCCCTGGATCTCGGGATGGAGTTCCAAGGCGGCTTCGGCAGCTGTTTGCCCGTGAAACTCGGCCGGGTAGCTCACCTTGTAGAGGATGTTTTCCATGACGTAGCTCGTCAGCGGACGGGTCAGCGCCAGCGGGGAGCCCTTCATCACCACAGCATTGAAGCCCCAGCGCGGCGTGGTCAACACCTCAGGGTAGGCCATTTCCCCCTTCAAGGCCATCAACGCAAGCTGAACCCCGCGGGCCGTGGCATCGGCGGCCGCCCAGGATTTGCGGGTCCCGGTATTCGGGAAGTGCCGGTAGGCACGGAGGGTGCCGCCGTCGGCAAACGCACCGGACACGGCACTCAGAACCTGTGCACGGGATCCCCCGAGGAGGCGTGTGGCGAGTGCTGCCGAGGCGACCCGCACATAGACCACATGGTCGACCCCGACGGCATTGAGCGAGTTGGTGAGGGCCAGGATCCCCTGGATTTCATATGCACGAATCATCGCGCGAAGGAGCATCTGGATCGTCACGGGGCGAGCCCCTGCGGGCGCGTCGGGCACGCGGTTCAGGTAATCGGCAACGGCCAAAAGGGCCCCCAGATTGTCCGAGGGATGTGCCCACTCGGCTGCGAGCCAGGTATCGTTGTAATCCAGCCAGCGAATCAAGGCCCCGGTATCGAAAGCAGCCTTGATCGGATCGAGTTCGAAGTCAGTGCCCAAGACCCGTGCGCCTCGCCCCACGGCTCCGCCCGGAATCCAGGGGCCGAGCAGTCGTGTGCAGGCGGTGTGATTCAGGGTGCGAAGGGCCACGCCGATGGAATCCATGAGACTGAGCCAGGCGGTGTCGTAGGCGAGCGCGCTCGGCTCCTCATCGGAAAACACGTAATCGACGATGGCTTCGAGGACCGGGTCGGGGCGCCGGCCGTGCCGGGCGGAGGACACCGGGAACTACCGCGCGGTCCGCGCGGCCCAAGGGCGCGGCGCGGGGCCGACATACTCGGCATCAGGCCGGATCAACCGGTTGTTGGCCCGCTGCTCGAACACATGCGCAGACCATCCACTCACCCGGGAACAAACGAACACCGGCGTGAAGAGCGGAACCGGTATCCCCATGAAGTGGTACGCACTCGCGCTGTAGAAATCCAGGTTCGGAAAGAGTTTCTTCTCGTCCCAGAGCACCTTTTCGATCGCTTCAGATACCGCAAAATAGCGGTGGTCGCCCCGCGCCTCGCCGAGCTGGCGTGCCCAATCCTTGATGATGGCGTTGCGGGGATCATGGTCGCGGTAAACCCGATGGCCGAATCCCATGATCTTTTCCTTGTGGAGGAGCGCTTGCTCGGTCCCGGCGCGCGCGGCCGCGGGGGTTTCATAGCGGCTGATCATGTCCATGGCGGCTTCGTTCGCTCCCCCATGGAGCGGGCCGCGCAGGGTCCCGATCGCGGCCGTGATGCAGGAATGGTAGTCGGAGAGCGTGCCCGCACAGACCCGCGCGGCGAAGGTCGAGGCATTGAATTCATGTTCGGCATAGAGGATCAGTGAAACATCGAGCGCCCGGCAGTCGAGGGCATCGGGCTCGTGACCGTGCAGGAGGGTCAGGAAGTGCGAGGCGATGGACTCGCCGCCCGCACGGGTATCGATCCGGCGTCCCTGGTCGTGGTGGTAGTGGTACCAATAAAGCAGGATGGACGGGAAAAGGGCAAGCAGCCGGATCGCCGCATCGAGCCCCTCCTTGAAATCCCGCTCCGGCTCGAGGCAACCGAGGTACGAGCAACCGGTTCTCAAGACGTCCATGGGGTGCGACTTGGCGGGCACTTTCTCGAGCAGTTCACGGAGGGCTTGCGGGAGTTCGCGTCGCGCAACGAGGGCCTTCTTGAACCCGGCGAGCTCGGAGGTTGTCGGGAGCCGGCCGTGAAGCAGGAGGTAAGCCACCTCCTCGAATGTGGCCTCCCGCGCCAGGTCCTCGATCTCGTAGCCTCGATAAGTCAATCCGACACCTTCCTTGCCAACGGTCGATATCGCAGTCTGTCCGGCGATCACGCCAGCCAGGCCACCGGATTTGGGGTTCTCAGGCATCAGGGCATCTCCTCAGGAATGGTGGTCGGGGGGGATCCATACAGTTCGTCGAGCTTGCGCTCATAGTCCCAATAATGAAGCACCTCATACAGGGACTCGCGCGTCTGGAGCCGTTCCATGAGCGATTTCTGGCTGCCTTCCCTGCGGAGGGTTGTATACGTTTCCCACGCGGCCTGGTTCATGGCTCGAAAGGCAGTCAGGGGGTAAAGCACCATGCGGATTCCTGCCGAACGAAACTCGTCGAGTCCGAAAAGCGGCGTTTTCCCGAACTCGGTCGCATTGGCAAGGACGGGAACCTTAAGCGACGCGACGAGTGCCGCATAATCCGGGAGGCGGGTCAACGCCTCTGCGAAGATCGCATCCGCACCCGCCTCGACGTAGGCGGCTGCGCGGTCGAGGACCCCCGGCAAGCCCTCGGAAGCAAAGGCATCGGTCCGAGCCATCACCATGAACGCGGAGTCCGTCCGTGCATCCACGGCTGCCTTGATGCGATCCTGCATTTCTCGGGCCGACACGAGCTTCTTGCCGGGACGGTGTCCGCAGCGCTTGATCGCGACCTGGTCTTCGAGATGCCATCCTGCGACACCGGCCCGGATGAGTTCCCGCATGCTCCGTGCGATGTTGAATGCACCGCCAAATCCGGTATCCCCATCGACGAGCAAGGGCAGATCCGTGGCCTGGGTGATGCGACGGGCCTCCTCCACCACATCCGACATCGTCGTGATCGCGAGGTCCGGAAGGCCGAAGGCGGCATTCGCGACCCCTGCGCCGGAAAGATAGAGTGCCCGGAAACCTGCATCGCGGGCGAGGAGAGCGCAGAGGGCATGGATCGTGCCCACAATCTGTAGCGGGCACTCCGCGTCCAAGGCAGCCTGAAGTCGCTGTCCCGGGCTCAACTGCATCTCCGTCAGGAATCCCGTACGATTTTACACCCGAACCGGGTCAGCCCTCTTCTGCGATGGCGACGACGACGCGCCCCACCACGCGGTTTTCAATCCAGTCCCCGAAGGCTTCGGGCAGCGCAGACAGGGGGATTTGTTGGTGAGCGATCCGGTCGATACCCGGTGGAAAGGCCTCGTGCGCGAGTTCATGCCAAAGCGCGCCTCTCCGTTCCGGTGCAACCTCCGTCGAGTTGATGCCGAGCAAGCTCACCCCGCGCAGGATGAAGGGGAAAACCGTCATCTGGAGTTGTGGGGAAGCGGCCATCCCGACCGAGGCGACCGCGCCGCCATGACGGGTCGAGCGGATCATCCAGGAGAGCACGGCCCCACCGACATTGTCGATCCCACCGGACCAGTGTCCCGGAAGGAGCGCTGCCCCCTTGGGGTCCCAGTCTTTGGGACCCAGGATCTCCTCGGCCCCGATGGCACGGAGATACGCCTCGCAGCCGCTTTTATGCGTGAGCGCGGATACCGCATAACCCATGGCATGGAAAAGGTTGATCGCAAAACTACCGACCCCGCCGGTTGCGCCGCTCACGACCACCGGTCCGTCGCCTGGGCGGATACCCGCCTCCTCGAGCCGCCGGATGGCGAGCAACGCCGTGAATCCGGCCGTACCGATCTGCATGGCGGCGCGGGTCCCGAGCGGCGGGTCTAGGCGCACGAGGAGTTCGGCCGGGAGGCGGGCATATTCGGCATACCCGCCATCGCGCGTTTCTCCGAGTCCGCCACCGACCGCGGCCACGAGGCTTCCACAGGGGAAATCCGGATCCTCCGAGGCGATCACCTCGCCCGAGAGATCAAGCCCTCCGATCACCTGTTTGCGGCGCAAAATCTTGCCGGCGCCGGTCGCGGCCAGCGCATCCTTGTAGTTCACGCTCGAATAATGGACACGGATTCCGATCGTCCCCGGGTCGAGTTCGTCCCAGCGGATCTCCCGGAACTCCATCCGCACCCCCGACTCCGTCTGGGCCAGCCGCAAGGCCTTGAACGGGCGGGCCGGGATGTTCACCGGGAACGGTTCGTCATCCAGTCGTCCACGCCCGCCGCGTTCAACTGGAGATCAAACTTGAGGAAGTCTTCGAGTGCTCGCCCGGGATCGGCGACGCCATGTTCGGCGAGCCGCTCTGCGGTATGGCTCCGGAGCGCGTCATGGAGCGCGTCCCGCCGCCTGGGCGAGTCCCTGAAGCGCTCGCCGAGCGCCACATAGTGCATGAGTTCGTTTTTCAAGGTGCGGGCCAGCGTATCGAGCGCCTCCTCGAGGGCGCTGTAGTGCGCGATAAAAATGCGTCGGGGTCGGGCGCCGAGAATGCGGTCCACGGACGCTTGCGCTTGCTCCGGATCGAACTGGGTGGGCGTCGTGGTTGGAAAAATGAAACGTCCCTTTGCGGTTTCGAGCGCGCGATAAGCGATGCCGAAGTTGTCTCCGGCGAATACCGCCTGGCTGGATGGGTCCCAGAGACAGTAATGGTGGCGGGCATGCCCCTCGGTATGCCAGATTTCGATTTCGGAGCCGCCGAGCTGGACGACTTCTCCATCAACAACGGCCCGGATCCGTGTCTCGGGTATCGGGACGAGGCGACCGTAGAGTTGATCGAAGAGGACATCCCCATAGACCACACGGGTGCCGGCTTCAAGCTTCGTGGGATCGATCATGTGTCTCAACCCGCGAGGATGGACCAGGACTTCCGCATTCGGCAGTTCACGGACCAGACGTCCCGCCCCACCCGCATGGTCGAGATGGACGTGGGTCAGGAAGAGGTACCGGACGGCCCCGGCATCGATCCCCAAGGTCTCGAGCGCCTGCAGGAGATGGGGAACCGAGTCGTTCGATCCAACATCGATGAACGCGGCCTCGCCCGACCGGACGAGGAGATGGCTTGCCATGAGCCCTGGGCGGACGTATCGCGAGTCAATGGCATAGATTCCAGGGTCCCAGCGGTCGATCCCCTCGGTCTTCTGGGGCGTCATGGTTCATTCCGGTCAGGTTCCTCGAGCGCCCTCGCGAGATCGGCCGCGATGGCCTCCGGGGCCACCGCGGATGGCCAGCGTGAGCGGATCCGCCCATCCCGTCCGACCAGGAACTTTTCGAAGTTCCAGCGGAGATCGCCCGGATACCCTTGCGCGGGGTCCGTGAGCCAGTGATAGAGCGCGTGGCGCCCGGGCCCATTGACCTCGATCTTTTCGGTGACCGGGAAGCTCACCTCGTAACGGGTCCGGCAGAAGGTGTCGATTTCAGCCGCCGTGCCCGGTTCCTGTGCGCCAAACTGGTTGCAGGGCACCCCGATCAGCGTGAATCCCTGGCCCCGGTATCGGCGATAGAGTGCTTCGAGCCCCGCATACTGGGGGGTATAGCCACAACGGCTCGCGACATTGACGATGAGCACGGCCTGCCCGCGCAGGGGGCTGAACGGAAAGGGTTCACCGAGAAGCGTGTGGATCTGGATCGAATAGAACGCGCTCATGAGGGGATCGCCTCTGGGAAAGATTCGTCGGACGGGGGCTCCCGGGTCGCGTCCTCCTTTTCGAGGCGACGCAGATGGATCAGGAGGAGCGACAAGGCTGCCGGTGTCATGCCCGGGATCGCGGCTGCTTGATCCAGGGTGCGCGGGCGCGTGCGACGCAGTTTTTCGTCCAGTTCACGCGACAACCCGGGAATGCCCAAGCCCCAGAAGTTCTCGGGAATCGCACGCGACCCTTCCCGCTCGAGCCTCACACGCTCACTCCGTTGCCGCTCGAGGTAACCCTGGTAACGAATCCGGATCTCGACACCGAGTCCGATACGCCCATCGCCCGGACCGACACCCGGGAATGTCATGAGGCCTGCGTAGGTGATCTCGGGCCTTTTGAGCAGATCCACGGCCGGGACCGCCTCCTCGATCCGGATGCCCAAAGCCGAGGCCGTCGCCTGAACTCCGGGATCCCGGGGATTGAGCACGATCCGGCCGAGGCGTTCCCGTTCGGATGCGAGGGCCCGGCTTTTCGTCTCGAACGCACGCATGCGTTCATCATCGATCAATCCAAATGTACGTCCCCAGGGGGTGAGCCGCTCATCCGCGTTGTCCTCACGCAAGGACAGCCGGTATTCCGCACGGCTGGTGAACATGCGATAGGGCTCCCGGGTCCCGCGGACCGTGAGATCATCCACGAGCACCCCGAGATAAGCTTCCGTCCGGGCCGGGATCCAGGGCGACGCGCCCTGGATCCTACGGGCAGCATTGATCCCGGCGATGAGGCCCTGTGCGGCGGCTTCCTCGTAGCCCGTCGTGCCATTGATCTGGCCCGCGAAAAACAGGTTCCTCAAGCGGCGGGATTCGAGAGAGGGGTAAAGGTCGCGCGGATCGAAGTAGTCATATTCGATGGCATATCCCGGCCGGGTGAGGTGCGCCCGCTCGAGACCCGGGATGGTCCGGACAAACGCCTGCTGGACGTCAAACGGAAGGCTCGTCGAGATGCCGTTGGGATAGAGTTCATGGGTCTCAAGCCCTTCGGGCTCGAGGAAGATCTGGTGCCGTGCTCGATCGGCGAACCGGGTCACTTTGTCTTCGATGGAAGGGCAATAGCGGGGGCCGACACCCTCGATGGCACCGCTGAACAGCGGGGACCGGTCGAGATTGTCGCGGATCACCGCATGGGTCTCGGGAGTGGTGTAGGTCAGGTGGCAGTTCACCTGCCGGAGGGCATCCGGGGCACTTCGATGAAACGAGAAATAAGGCGCCGGCCATTCCCCTGGCTGGACCGTGAGGCGCGAGAAATCGATACTCCGGCCATCGAGTCTTGGGGGCGTACCGGTCTTGAGGCGGCCGACGCGGAGGTCGAGATCCCGAAGCCGCCGGGCGAGGCGGTTGGATGGGGCATCCCCGAAACGCCCTCCTGCGCTTTGGGCCTCTCCCACATGGATCCGTCCGCCGAGGAAAGTTCCGACCGTGAGAATCACCACCTCGGCCCGAAACCGGACGCCCATTTCGGTTTCCACACCGATCACCCGGTCACCCTCGACCCGGAGATCGCCGGCGAGTTGCTGGAAGAGACTCAGGTTGGGCGTCGCTTCGAGCCGACCGCGCACCGCCTGTCGGTAGCGCACCCGGTCACACTGAGCGCGCGTCGCCCGCACGGCATAGCCCTTGCTGGCATTGAGTGTCCGCCAGTGGATGCCGGCCGCGTCCGCAGCCTCGCCCATGATTCCGCCCAGCGCATCGATTTCCTTGACGAGATGGCCTTTCCCGATCCCGCCGATGGCGGGGTTGCAGCTCATCTGCCCGAGGGTTTCGATATTCTGCGTCAAAAGCAGGGTCCGTGCGCCCATGCGGGCTGCCGCATGGGCCGCTTCGGCTCCGGCATGCCCGCCGCCCACGACGATTACATCGAAGGTGGAATCCGGATCATCAGGTCGTTCGCGCCACATGCAACTCATACCCCTCACTCCTTAAATCTATGATAGTCGAGCCGGTCGCAGCCGGCAGGAACCCGGGATCAAGCCAGGGAGCGCCATCCGGTCGTCTTCGAACCCACTCCAGCTTCCCGGAACGGTCGATCCCGGCCGGAGGCCTCGGCCGCCACTCCTCGTGCCGGAGCGGGCGCCTCGGGTGATGGAGCGCTCTCGGAATGCACCTGGACCGGGCTCATTTCCCGATGCAAAACGTGGCGAAGATGGCGCCCAAAAGGTCCTCGGTCGAGCGTTGGCCCAAGATCTCGCCCAGTGAT
>JAJZNM010000185.1 GCA_021852325.1 Pseudomonadota bacterium | reverse complement strand
CGGAAAGGATTCTGCATGTCTCTCTCGGGTGCACCGGGTCAGGGCTTGGCGGGCCGTGGGGGCTCTCGGATGGGCGCCGGATCCATGAGGCCTGGATATCTTACGGTGGATCACGCAGGCTCCGGGCGCAAGCACCGCCGACCTCGATCGATTGAGTCGTCTAGGGGGCGTTCGCGAGCAGGACCTCGAGGCGTGCACAAAGTTCCTCGAGCACGTGGGCGCTTCGGAGTGCGACGAAGACTGTATCGTCACCGGCGAGCGTGCCCGCCACCGCTTCCAGCTTGAGCTCGTCGATCCTGAGCCCGAGCGCCTGAGCGAATCCCGGCGCCGTCCGGATCACGATGAGATTGGGTGGCGACCGGTCGAGGGTGAACGTCAGGCGGTGGGATTCACGGAGCGGCTCGAAGTGGGCATAACGGCCCTGGACCTTGCGGATCGCGAGTTTCTGGAGGCGGCGCGAAAGGGTCGGCTGGGTGAGGGTGACCCCCCGTTCCTCAAGCCTCGCACGGAGCACGGCCTGGTCGGTAATGACCTCCTCCATGACGAGCTGGAGGATGATCTCGTCGGCATTCGTTTTCATCAGCATGATTATATGCTGAATATTAAATAATATTTATATCGGAGTTAATTATTTTAATATTATGCTTGACAATGGCGTATATTATGAATAATAATACAAACCTTCTTATTTTTATGCAAATCTTCCATGAATGCAGAAGTGTCCGAGCTGCTTTTGGGTCCCCGGCCGGTCTGGCCGATCGAACTCATCCGCGGACGCAATGACCGGGTCTGGGATGCCCATGGACGCATGTACTATGACTTCTATGGCGGACATGCGGTGGCACTCACGGGTCATGGAAACCGGCATGTCCGCCGAGCCATCCGGCGCCAGATGCGCGATCTGCTTTTCTATTCCACGGCGAGCGCGCTGGCCATCCGGAATCGGGCGGCCGAGTCTTTGGCCCGGCGGCTCCCCCCAGGTCTCGGGCACGTCTTTTTTTCGAACTCGGGGGCTGAAGCCAATGAAAATGCACTCAAGATCGCACTCCAGCTGACCGGTCGCAGCCGTCTTTTGGCCTTCCAGGGTTCGTTCCATGGGCGGACCCTCCTCGCCCTGTCGGTGACGGATGACCCCCTGCTCAGGGATCCTTTCAAGCATTGGGGTCCTCCGGTCGAGTTTTTGCCCTTCGCCGATCCCCAGGCGATCGAAACGGCTGACTTCGCATCCGCTGCGGCCGTGATACTCGAACCGATCCAGTCGATGGGCGGGATCCGCATGGCCGATCCGGCGTGGTACCGGCGGCTCATCGAGCGGGCGCACGAAGGGGGATGCCTCGTCGTTTTCGACGAGATCCAGACCGGTCTCGGCCGTACCGGCCGCTGGTTCTTTTCTGGTGCGGACGGGATCACGCCGGACATCCTGACCTTGGCCAAAGGGCTCGGGTCCGGGATCCCGGTCGCAGCCACGGCACTCCGGGCCGATCTTGCCGCCGCGGTGAAGCCCCATGATCTCGGGAGCACCTTCGGCGGGGGTCCGACGGCGATGGCCGCCGTCCTCGCCACGCTCGAGGTCCTGGAATCCAGAGATTGCGTGGCGCGTGCGGAAACCCTCGGAGGGAGACTCGCATCCGGCATCCGGGCCCATCCGGAGTATGAGCCACTCGGTCGGGGGCTCCTCATCGGGCTCAAGACCGAGGGCCCGTGCCGCCCGCTTGGGGAGGCACTGTTCAAGTCGGGTTTCCTTGTAGGTTGGAGCCGTGATCCCCGCGTGCTCCGTCTCATGCCGCCACTTACGCTCCAGGCGCGCTCGGTCGAGCGGCTGCTCGAGGCCTTGAACCGGATCCGGCCCGCATGAGGCACTTCACCCGGTTTGCCGATCTCGGTGCGGACGGGTTGGGCGGGCTCGTGAGCCGCGCGTTCCAGTTCAAGCATGGCGAGCAGCCCGAGGCGCTCCGGGGGCGGATCCTCATCCTGCTGTTCCTCGCGCCCTCGCTCCGCACGCGGGTCTCGTTCCAGGTCGCCATGGCCCGTGCCGGGGGATCCGCAATCGTGCTCGAGGCCGGGGGCGGGATCTGGCCCCTCGAAACCGGCACGGGGGTGGTCATGGACCAGGATCGGGTCGAGCACATCGAAGAGGCACTTGGAACGCTCGGCCGTTATGGTGATGCCCTGGCGGTCCGGGTTTTTGCGACCCTCGAGTCGGATGAAACCGATCTCGCCGATCCGTTCCTGAACCAGATCCGCGAGCGTTCGGCCATTCCGGTGATCTCGATGGAGTCGGCCGCCGAGCATCCCTGCCAGGGATTGGCTGATGCGATGACGCTCCTCGAACGCCATCCGGATGCGCGTGGGCTCCAGGTCCTCCTGCGCTGGGTGCCGCACGTGAAACCCCTGCCCAAGGCCGTTCCGAACTCATTCCTGCTCACGGCCGCTGCCTTGGGATGCCGGATCACCGTCGCCGCCCCCACGGGGTTTGAACTGCCGAGCGCCGTCGTGGGTGCCGCGCAAAAGCTTGCGGCCGAAAACGGGGGCGCGGTCACCGAGTCGATGGACCTCGATGCGGGCATTTCTTCGTCCCAGGTGATCTACCTCAAGTCCTGGGGGCCTGCAGGGCATCCCCGTGCGACCCCCGTGGCCGGGTGCCACCCCCGCTGGAGGTTCGGCCGAAAGGAGGCCCTTGGGGCACCCGGTGACGCGCTTTTCATGCACTGCCTTCCACTCCGGCGCAATGTGGAGATCGAAGAGACGGTGCTCCAGGATCCCCGGTGCCGCATCTTTGACCAGGCGGAGAACCGGGTCTATGTCCAGCAGGCCGCGCTCGAGTGGCTGATCAGGGGCGCTTCATGAACGTGCGCACCACCGACCGCTACGCGGTGCTCCGGGTGGCTGCCCAGTATGTCGCCCGGTTCCGGGGGGCGCTCTTCGTGCTCAAGCTTTCAGGTGCGCTCTCGGAAGATCCGGCCGCCCGCTCGGCCCTCGCCGAGCAGATCCGGCTGATCACCGACTTCGGGATCCGAGTCCTCGTGGTGCATGGGGCCGGTTCCGAAATCGACCGCGAATGCGCGCGGCGCGGGATCCCGGTGCACAAGATTGGCGGCCGTCGCGTGACGACACCCACCGTGCTCGAGGTGGTCCGCGCAAGCTACCGCGCGATCAATCAGGACTGGGTGGGTGCCCTCGCCGCCCGTGGACTTCCCGTGGTCGGAGTCTCCGGGGAGGAAGGCGCGCTCCTTCGTGCGCGACCGCGCCCCCGAGGACCCATGGACGGGAGCGAGGGGGAAGCGGTCTCCTGGGGGGCGGTGGGGGATCTCGAGGCGGTGGATGTGGCGCGTTTCAAGCACTGGCTCGGACAAGGCCTCCTGACTGTTTTGGCTCCCCTCACCCAGGGCCCATCGGGCGAGACCCTGAACTGCAATGCCGACACGGCCGCTGCGGTGCTGGCTGCCTCCCTCAAAGCCAGCAAGCTCGTCTTTCTGCTCAACGTGCCCGGTCTCCTCCGCAGTCCGGGTGACCGGACCACCGTGATCCCCTACGCCGATCTTGCCGACCTGGCCGCTTTTGAAGCCAGCGGCATGATCCAGGACGGCATGATCGTGAAGACCCGCGCGCTCGAATCCGCACTCAGCGCCGGGGTGGAAAGTGTCCATCTCGTGAGCGGCACCGATCCCGACGCGCTCGTGCGGGAGGTGTTCACCCATGAAGGCAGCGGGACCATGATCGTCTCGCGCCGGCGGGAAGGCGCTCCATGAAGACGCTCTGGTCGACGGCGGATGTCCCGGGAGGTCTCCTCCCGGCATTTCTCCAGGGTGAGGATCCCTGGGTCGATGCACGGCTCCTCCCCATGGATGTGCGTGCGAGCGCGGCCCACGTGCATGCGCTCACCGGTCTCGGGGTCCTGTCTCGACCCGACGCCCGGGAGCTGATCCAGGCCCTCCAGGCGATCAGTGGAGATCTCCCGGACCGCATCCCGGCCGAGGTCGAGGATGGCCAGACCTACCTCGAGCTCGAACTCACCCGCCGGCTCGGGATCCTGGGTTCGCGCATCCATCTCGGGCGTTCGCGCAATGACCAGGTCGCGGTGGCGTTGAGACTCTATCTCCGGGATGCGCTGCTGGCCACAGGGCGCGATCTCGTGATACTCGGAGAGGCGTTCCTCGCGTTCGCAGACGCGGCGGGCCATCATGCTTGGGCCGGATATACACATCTCCGGCGGGCCATGCCCTCGTCTCTGGCGCAGTGGACGCTCGCTTTTGCCTGGCCACTCGCCGAGGACCTTGAGCGGCTGCCTGCGCTCTACCAGAGCCTCAACCGTTCACCCCTCGGGGCCGGACCCGGTTTTGGGGTGCCGCTCGAACTCCACTCCGAAAAGACCGCTCTCCGTCTCGGGTTTTCGGGCATCGTGCCTTCGACCCTGGACGCCGTAGGCGGCCGCAGCCGGCACGAGGCCTGGTTCACGCATTGGCTCGCGAGCCTCGCCAGCACGCTCGAGAAATACTACTGGGATCTCGCACTCTTCACGACCGAGGAGTTCGGGTACTTCACGCCGAGCGCAGCACTCGTGACCGGTTCCTCGGCCATGCCGCACAAGCGCAACCCGGATGTGATCGAGATGGGACGGGCGCGCGCGCGCGCGATCGTGGCCCGCGCGGGACTCGTCCAGGCGCTCGGCCATGGGTTGCCTTCGGGCTATCACCGGGACTACCAGATCACGAAACCGGAGCTCATCCGCACCGTCGATGAGGCCCGCGAGCTCCTGGCCGTCACGAGTCGGGTTCCTGCGTCACTCACCCTGCATCCGGAGCGCCTCGCGGAGAGCCTCGAGCCGGCGCTCTACGCGACCCAGGCCGCGTACCGGAAGGTGCTCGAAGCCGGGCTCCCGTTCCGGGAAGCCTATCAGGCGGTCCAGTCGGACCTCGCCGCGGGCATCCCCCTCCCCCGTCTCGCGCCACCCGAAGGCTCTCCCGCACCCGTGAATCCGGATGTCGCCTGGTCCTTGTCCGAGACCCGGCGGGTCCTCAGGGAGATGCGTCTTTGGATTGACCGGGAACAGACCCGGATCGACCGCTGTTACCGGCAACTGTTCGAGGACGGAACCGCATGAAGAAGCCATTGCGGCATGCCGTGCTCGCGTTTTCGGGCGGTCTCGACACTTCATTCGCCCTGGTCTATCTCCGCGCGACCGGTCACCGGGTTACGGCGGTCACGGTCGATACGGGCGGCCTCGATTCCGTCGGGCGGGACGCGCTCAGGGATCGTGCGCTTGCGCTCGGGGCCGAGACCCACCACCTGGTCGATGCGCGCCAGCCGCTCTTCGACCGCTATCTCCGCTACCTCCTCTACGGCAATGCCCTCAGGGGTGGGGTGTATCCGCTGTCGGTCTCGGCGGAGCGCACCTGCCAGGCGGCAGCGGTGGCGGAGGTGGCCCGCACCCTTCGGGCCGACTGCATCGTGGACGGATCGACCGGCGCGGGTAACGACCAGATCCGGTTCGCGACGGCCTTCGCCGTCCTCGCGCCCGGGCTCGAACATCGCTGTCTCATCCGGGAACTCGGATGGAGCCGGGCCGAGGAAGCGGACTATCTCGCGCGTCACGGGCATGGCACGGGGGCCTTGGAGACGCGTTATTCCGTGAACCGGGGACTTTGGGGGACCACGATCGGTGGCGGGGAGATCCATGAGGCCTGGGCGGGCGTGCCTGAGACGGTCTACCCCAAAGGTCCGATCGATCCCGGACGCGCGTCCCGGATCCTCACGCTTCAGTTCCACAAAGGGATCCCCCGGCATCCCGAGTTTGACGATCCCGTCTCCCTGATCGAGCATCTCAACGCCACGGGCGCGGATTATGGCATCGGTCGCGGGGTCCATCTCGGGGAGACGATTCTCGGGATCAAGGGGCGGGTTGCCTTCGAAGCGCCTGCGGCCACGATCCTCATCACCGCACACCGTGAACTCGAGAAGCTCGTCCTGAGTGGCGCGCAGATCACCTGGAAGGAGACCTTGGGTGCACTCTACGGCTCGCTCGTGCATGAAGCGCGGTTTTTCGATCCCTTGGCCCGCGACCTCGAGGCGTTTTTGGCCTCCTCGCAGGAGCGGGTCACCGGCGCGGTCCGGTTGCGGCTCGAACCCGGACGGGCCATCGTGGAGGGGGTCCGCTCGCCACACTCGCTCCTCGCGGTGAGCGAGGCACGTTACGGTGAGTCGATGGGCCTCTGGGATGGCCGCGACGCCGCGGGTTTCGCCCGGATCTACGGGTTGTCTCCAAGCCTCTGGTCGCGTGCGGCCGGGAGCCCCGATGAGAAAAATTGAAGTCCTCAAGATCGGTTCGGTCGCGCGCCGGCTGGGACTCGGTTCGCCGGTCACGATCCAGGATGCGATCCGGCCCGAGGCCGGTACCGTGGTCGCGGCACGTCTCCTCAACGACAAGACCGGCTACAACACGCTCGAGGACATCCACGGTCGCATGGTGCATCTTCGCCGCGGGGATGTGATCGTGGGGGCGCTCGGCGGGCGTGCCGCGCTTCATGGATACGCGGGACGGGTACCCGAGCACGTCCATCCCGGATCGCGACTCGCGCTCCTCAATCTCGGGGGCGTGATCGGCGCGTGCGATTCCTGGCATCCGAGCGTGGGGCCGCCGTTCGAGGTCGAAATCCTGGGACAGGTCGTCGTCTTTCCGCATTTTCGACACCGGGAAGGGGTGTCGGCCGATCTCGAATTCGGCGCCCTCCCGGAGGCGGGTGGCCTGCCCGGGATCCCCAGGATCTACGTGGCCGGCACCTCGATGGATTCCGGCAAGACCACGTTCGCCTGCGCTTTGATCCGGGATCTCGCGGACCGGGGTTTCCGGGTGGGCGGAGCCAAGACCACGGGGGTCTCGCTCCTGCGCGACACGCTCGCCATGCGTGACCACGGTGCCCTGTTGACGCTCGATTTCACGGATGCCGGATTCCCGGCAACCGGACCCCGGACCGCGACCCGGGCGACCCGCCGGATTCTCGGCGCGCTGGCACGCGAGCGGCTCGATGTGATCGTGATCGAGACCGGAGACGGCATTCTCGGGCAGTATGGCGTCCAGGAGATCCTGGACGATGCGGAACTCCGTCCCGAGGGCACGGCGTTCGTGTTTTGCGCACAGGATCCGGTCGGAGCCCAAGGCGGCGTCCGTCTCCTGGATGAACGCTGGTCCATCCCGGTGGCACTGGTTTCCGGCCCGGTCACCGACAATGCGGTCGGGAAAAACTTCATCAAGGAGACCCTCGGGATCCCGGCGCTCAATGCGTTCGAAGACCCGGGCGCGATCCACGAGCAGGTGGATCAAGCGCTCATCAGCCGGCTCAAGCTGCCCCCCCGCTCCGGTGGACCACCATGACCCACCCCGTGGTCATCCTCGGTGCGGCGAGCTTCGGCGGGGGCGAGCTCCTGCGCCTGCTCGAACTCCATGACGGGGTGCGCGTGACCCATGCCGTATCGCGTTCGCAATCCGGCAGGAACTGGTCCGCGGTGCACCCGAACCTCGGCAACCGCGCCCGGATCGAGCGCTTCGTGGACGAAGTCGACTGGACGAGGCTCGCCGAGTCGGAGCGGATCGTCGTTTTTTCCGCGCTCCGTCACGGTGAACTCGCAGCGCAATACCCCACACTCGAGACGGCATGGCAGGAGGCGGGTCTTGCGGAGCGGATCCTCCTGATCGACCTATCTCCTGATTTCAGGCTCGAGGGGTCGCCGGGCGGTTTCTGCTACGGACTGAGCGAATGGATGGCCGAGGACCTGAGGGGTGCCCGCCGCATCGCGAATCCCGGCTGCTTCGCAACCGCTCTCGCGCTCGGGCTCCTGCCCCTCGCCCGCAACCTGGAACTCGAGGACGCCTCCGCCTATGGCTTCACGGGATCCTCGGGTGCCGGACTCACCCCGACAGAACGGACGCACCATCCATTCCGTGCACACAACGTCCGTCCCTACCAGCCGTTCCAGCACCGGCACCAGCGCGAAGTCGACCGCATGCTCGCGCGCCATGCCCATCCGGTCGACTGGAGTTTCATTCCCTATTCCGCTCCCTGGGTCCGTGGAATCCTGGTCACGATCGAGGCCCGCCTGACCCGTCCCGTCACGGAGGCGGCGCTGGCACGCCTCTACCGGGAAAGCTATGCCCCAAGCCCGTTCGTGCTCTGGGTGGAGCCGCCGCCCGGGCTCCTCGAAGTCGTCGGGAGCAATCGCTGCCTCATCGGCGGCGCCGTAGAGGGACTGCGGGTGGCGGTCTTCGTGGTCCTCGACAACCTTGTGAAGGGCATGGCCGGACAGGCGATCCAAAATCTCAACATCGCCTGTGGCTGGCCGGTGGATCGGGGGCTCGACCGCCTCGCAGGCCCCTATCCGGCCTGAGGGAAGGGCTCTGCCGGGCACGTCCCGGGTGCCGGTCATGACTAAGATGCGTCTGCGCAAACCGGGGGTCCGGGCGGGTCTGCCCGCCTCGAGGCACAGGTGGCTTATACTTTCAAGGTCCAACTTGCCACGGGAGAGAGACGATGTTGAAGCGAGCACTGGCGTCCGCGCTGGTTTTGACCCTGGCCCCGTGGATCGGAGCGCACGCCGCCAAGGTCGCGCCCATCCATGGCCGCTCGGTCGTGACCCGTCACCACGTGATCGTCGGGGGGCATGATGAACACTACACGGCCCGTGCTGGCACGCTCATCCTCCGCAATGCCAAGGGCGAGCCCACGGCCAAGGTGTTCTATATCGCCTACACCCTGGATGGCGTCCGGAACGAAGCCCACCGTCCGATCACCTTCGCCTACAACGGCGGGCCCGGTTTTGCCTCGGCGCTTGTGGATTTCGGGGGATTCGGTCCGCGCAAGATCATCTGGCCCTCACCGGGTGCGGCCGGCAACCGTGCCACGGCACCGCCCTATCGCGTCGTCCCGAATCCGGACACGATCCTGCCCGCGACCGATCTCGTGTTCATCGATGCCGTGGGTACGGGTTACAGCCGCATCATCGGCGTCGGCCAGCCGAAGGATTTTTATGGCATCCACGCCGATGCCCGGACGTTTGCCCAGTTCATCGAAGACTATCTCAACCATTTCGGACGCTGGGACTCGCCCAAGTTCCTCCTCGGTGAAAGTTACGGGACGACCCGATCGGCCGTGCTCGGCCAGCTCCTCGTGGCGAAGGGAATCTACCTCAATGGCATCATTCTCTGCTCGACCGTGCTCGAGTTCCCGACCATCAACTTCGGGCTCGGCAACGATCTCCCCTATGAGCTCTATCTGCCGTCCTATGCGGCGGTCGCCTGGTACCACCACCGGATCCATCCCCGTCCGGCGAGCCTGCCCGATTTCGTGCACGCCGCCGAAACGTTTGCGTCCGGCCCCTATGCGCACGCGCTCTTTGAAGGAGCGAGGCTCGGTGCCGCGCAAAAGCTCCAGATCGCCCGGTCGCTCTCGCACTTCACGGGGATCCCGGTCCGGATGTGGATCCGGGCCAACCTCCGGATGACCCTCCCGGTCTTCATGCGTCGGGTACTCGGATCGGCTCAGGCCACGACCGGCCGCTATGATGCCCGCTTCAGTGTGCCGGAACTCCAGCCGCTCATGCCGGCCGGGGGTTCGAGCGCGGCCGGTGCCACGACGACCGCGATCTGGGGGGCGCTCACGGCCACCTTCGAGAGCTATGTGACCGACCATCTCGGCTTTCACACCACTCACATCTACAAGCAGGACAGCAATACGGTCTTCCGGGACTGGAACTGGAAATATTACCCGCCGATCCACGATCTCGATGCGGGCGTCGGAGACATCGGGTATGACAATGTCGCCCCGGCACTCGCCCGGGCCATGACCAACGATCCGGCGCTCCAACTCATGGCGAATAACGGGTATTTCGACCTGGCCACCCCGTTTTATGCCACGCACTACACGCTCATGCACATGGGCTTGCCGGCCCGGTTCCTCACCCATATCCATTTCGAGTATTACCCGACGGGCCATATGCTTTATCTCAATCCGAAAGCCATGCCGGTGATCGCGGCCAAGATGGACCACTTCATCGACGAGGCCTCCCGAAGGTAAGAGATCCCGGGACCGCCCCCGGGGACTTGAACCCGGGGGCCCTCGTCCCCATGCAGTCGGAATCATTCAGGCGGAATGAGCGGCGAAGGCCGCTCGCTCTGCCCGCTGGAGGGTCGGTGCATGCCGATATATGAGTACCGTTGCGATGCGTGCGGCGAGATGAGCGAGGCACTCCAGAAGGTGGATGAGCCCGATCTCGACCATTGCCCGAAGTGCGGAAGTCCGAAGCTCAGGCGGGTGATGTCGGCCACGGTGTTCCGTCTCAAGGGCAGTGGCTGGTATGAAACGGATTTCAAGTCCGGAGACCGGCACAACGTCTACGGCGAGGACGGTGGCCAGAAGACGCCGGCCAAGACCGAGGCCGGGAGTCCCACCCAGCCGGACGGAGGCGCGAGTGCGCCCCCCGCCGAGGCTCACCCGTCTCCCTCCCCAGGCGCTCCCGTGAAGCCGGATGGAGTGAAGAAGCCCGCACCCGAAAAACCGATGACGGCAAAGCCCGAGGGCAAGGTCCAGGCCCAGCCGGCCAAACCCGCTCATCCGGGTCCGGATTCCTGATTCCGGGGGCCGGGCGGTAGCCGCGCTTGAGATACGCAGCCGTTCCCGATAAAATCGCCCCTTTGCGTACCGTGCGGGACCCCATGCATGCGTGACCACCCCTGCGGTGCGATACCCGAGAACACGGTGGGCCAGCGGGTCCGGCTGGCCGGCTGGGTGCACCACCGGCGCGACCACGGTGGCGTCATCTTTATTGATCTCCGCGATTTCAGTGGCCTCGTCCAGCTGGTGTTTTCCCCGGAGGAGGGGGAGCTCTTTGCGCGCGCCGAGCGGCTCCGGGCCGAGTTCGTGATCGCGGTCCAAGGCGAGGTATCGCTGCGGCCGCCGGGCACGGAAAATCCGGACCTCGCAACCGGGCGGATCGAAATCCGCGTCCGCGCGCTCGAGATCCTGAATCGTGCTGAAGCCTTGCCCTTCTCGCTCGACGACCCGGAGACGAGCGAGGAGGTGCGCCTGCGTTACCGCTACCTCGATCTCCGGCGTCCCCTCTTGCAGAACCGGCTGCGTCAACGCGCCTCCATCGCACGTCTTCTGCGCGCTTTCCTCGATGCGCGCGGGTTTGTCGAGGTCGAAACCCCGATCCTCACGCGGGCCACGCCGGAGGGCGCGCGCGATTATCTCGTGCCGAGCCGGATCCACCCTGGCCGGTTCTTTGCCTTGCCGCAGTCTCCACAGCTGTTCAAGCAGATTCTCATGATCGGGGGGCTCGACCGCTATTATCAGATCGTGCGCTGCTTCCGCGACGAGGATCTCCGCGCCGACCGCCAGCCGGAGTTTACCCAGCTCGATATCGAGACCTCGTTCCTCGACGAGGAAGCGTTCATGGGACTCATGGAGGAAATGGTCCGGACCCTCTTTCATCGGCTCGAGGCGCCCGCCCTGCCGGATCCGATCCCGCGTCTCACCTATGCGGAAGCGCTCGCACGCTATGGGAGCGACAAGCCGGATCTCCGCAATCCCTTGGTCCTGACGGAACTCACCGACTTGGCCCAGCATACGGCATTCAAGGTCTTCCAGGATGCCGCCCGGCTTCCGGACGGCCGGGTTGCCGCTCTGCGCCTGCCGCGCGGGGGCGCGCTCAGCCGCGGCCAGATCGACGAGCTGACCGGGTTCGCGAAATCGCTCGGCGCCCCGGGCCTCGCCTGGATCCGGGTGACAGACCCGGCCCGCCTTCCGGACGGGCTCGCCTCCCCGATCGTCAAGTTTCTCGAGCCCGGTTTCCTCCGGACCCTCATCGAGCGCACCGGAGCGCTTGCGGGCGATCTCCTCCTGTTCGGGGCCGGCGCGGCGAAGGGGGTGAACGAGGTGCTGGGTCAGCTCCGCACACGGCTCGGACGCGACTTGGGCCTCTTGCGGGACGGATTTGCACCCCTTTGGGTGGTCGATTTCCCGATGTTCGAGTGGAGCGAGGAGGAGCACCGCTTCCAGGCGCTCCATCACCCGTTCACGGCACCGAAGGCCATGGATCTTCCGCTCCTCGGGGAAGATCCGGCGCGGGTCCGGTCCCGGGCCTATGATCTCGTGCTCAACGGGTATGAAGTGGGTGGCGGCTCGATCCGCATCCACGACCCGGATCTCCAGCGGCAGATCTTTGCACTTCTCGGGCTGGCTCCCGCGGAGATGGAGGAAAAATTCGGGTTTCTGCTCGAGGCGCTGAGTTTTGGGGCACCGCCCCACGGAGGTATGGCCTTCGGGCTCGACCGTCTCGTGATGCTCATGACCGGGGCCGAGAACATCCGCGAGGTCATTGCCTTCCCGAAGACCCATTCGGCCACCGACCTCCTGACGGGTGCGCCGGGCACGGTCACGGTCACACAGCTTCGCGAACTCGGCATCCAGGTCCGGACCCGCCCGGAACCCTGAAGACCACTCCGCGATCGGTCCGAAACCGGCTACAATGCGTGCATGATGCGTGCAGACCGGATGTGGTTTCGTGGGATCTGCCCACTCCGTGGAGCCTGATTCGTGCCAACCGTGCAAGATAAGCCCCTAGCCCTGGGCTCGCTCCTGCCTGAGGCCCGGCTCCTGGATCCCCGTGCGGGAACCTGGATCGAGGTGGGCACCCTCCGGCCACCGGCCGGACTCCTCGTCATGGTGATCTGTAACCACTGTCCGTATGTGAAACACCTCCGCACTCAACTGGCTCCCTTCGCCGCCCGCTATGCCCCTTCCGGCATCGCATCTTTGGCCGTGAGCGGAAATGATCCCGGTGCCTACCCGGATGATGCGCCTGAGGAACTCGCACGTGAGGCCGTCGAACTCGGATTCGGGTTCCCGTATCTTTATGACGAGAGCCAGGATTTCGTTCGTGCGCTCCATGCGGCCTGCACCCCCGAGTTTTTCCTGTTTGATGCCGCGCGAAAGCTCTATTACCGTGGACGCTTCGATGCCTCCTCGCCCGGCAACCGCAAGCCGGTCAACGGAGCGGAGCTCGCCTCGGCCTGTGACCGGCTGCTTTGCGGGGAGGCTCCGCCCGCTCTGCAGCATCCGGCGATCGGTTGCAGCATCAAGTGGCGACACTGAAGCCCCAACGGAGTCACCTCCAGTCGTTCCCTCATACCCCAGACCCCGATGAATAGCCCGACGGTTCCCTCCCGCCCCCTCTATCGCGTCTCCTTTCTCAACCAGGGCAAGGTGTACGAGGTGTTCGTGCGCAAGGTGCACCAGGATGGCCTTTGGGGGTTCGTGACGCTCGAGGATTTCGTGTTCGGCCAGCGTACGGAGCGGGTGATCGATCCGGGAGAGGAGCGTCTTCGTGACGAGTTTTCGGGCGTGCGCCGAGTCCAGGTTCCGATGCATGCCGTCTTCCGGGTCGATGAGGTGGCACAGGAAGGCATCGCGCGCATTGTCTCCCTCGAGGGCAGCAATGTGACGCCTTTCCCGTTTGTCTATCCGGCCGGTCGCGAGCCCAAGAAATAGCGCGCGGGCCCTCCCGAACCGGGCGGACAGACCCGCATCGGGTCCGGCCGGCCATCCCTTTCGGTCACCGTCCCGGAACGAACTTATAATTGAAGGGACCATCCGGGGTCGGCTGACATCAGGTACCCACCTTGCGCTGTTTCAGGGGAGGCCTTGCCCTCTCACCCTTCCGCCTGAGAAAGATCGAGGAACGCTGGATCCAGGCCGGGGCCTATGGCCATCTCGCGGGCGCGCATTTCTTCTATTTCGTCGAAAACGATCCGGATCCCGGTGAGGAGCAGGCACTCCGCGATCTCGTGGGAGGCCAGGATGAAACCCCGCCTCGATCTGCTGGTAGCCAACCCGATCTTTGGGTCGTGCCGAGACTCGGGACGGTTTCCCCCTGGTCCTCGAAGGCCACCGACATCCTGGAACGGACCGGTCTTGGAAGCCTCGGACGGATCGAGCGGGGAATCGGCTACACCCTGTCCGGATGCCCAAACCTCGAAGCGGACCAGACGAGGTTGAGTGCGGTCGTCGCCGATCCACTGACCGAAAGCGTGCTCCGCGCGCCAGAGGAAGCCCATGCCCTGTTCCAGAAGCTCACACCGCGTCCGCTCGTGATCATCCCGCTCGCCTCCCAGGGCGAGCAGGCACTCATCCAGGCGGACCTCGTACTCGGAGTCGGACTCGGGGTGCGTGAGCGGCGGCATCTCCTCAAACTCTTCCGGGATCTTGGCCGCGATCCGACCGACGCCGAGCTTATGATGTGGGCCCAGATCCATTCTGAACATTGCCGCCATCACATTTTCCACTCGCCGCTCGAGATGGACGGGCAAAGCCTCGATCTGACGCTCTTCGGACTCATCCAGGCCACGCATGACGACCATCCGGGCTCCGTGCTGCTTGCGTACCGGGACAATGCCGCCGTGCTGGCCGGGGGGCGGGCCCGGCGTCTCGCGCCCCGGCTCGAGCCCCTCGCCCGGGATGGGCCCTCGGCATGGGTCTATCGCCCGCTCCGGGAGCGGGAACAT
>JAJZNM010000151.1 GCA_021852325.1 Pseudomonadota bacterium | reverse complement strand
TGTATATCGCTTCGGCCGTCCTGAAACGGTTCGAGGATGATGGGCGCCCGGCTGCGGACCTGCCGCTTGTCGAATGGGCCTGTCGTCGCCTGATCTATCAATTCCAGGAGCAGGCACACGATTTCCTGAGAAACTTTCCGAAACGGGGATTGGCTGTCTTCCTGAGGGCGGTGATCTTTCCGACCGGTCGGGCCTATTCGGCACCCTCTGACCGCCTGAGTCGTCTGGTCGCCGAACGATTGACCTCCCCCAATGAAACCCGCGCCCGCCTCACCTCAGGCGTGAGTCAAAATGGCCCGGCGGCACAGCCCATTGCGCAGTTGGAAGAAGCCCTGGTCCTCGCCCCCGTTGTCGAAGCGCTTGAACACAAGATCCGAGACAGCCACATGAAAGTCCCGGACCGGATCCTCACCGACCTCGACCGGGCACACTGGTCGAAAGCGCAGGGGATCCTGACCGACGGAGAATGCGCCACGCTGGAACGCTTTTACCGCCTCGTCTATGAGATCATCTCCGTGGATGCCTTCTCTCCGGATGCACTGGGCACGAAACCACTGCCGCTGCCCTGGAATACTGCGGTTCTCAAGGGCGGTTGAATCTGGGACAGAACCGGCACCGCGCGGATTGTCCAGTCGAAGCCGCCCCGCCGGAAGGGGAACCTCCCCACCGGGGACCGTCTCTCGACCTTAAGGTGGTAATGCCTGAAATCCGGTCGGTTCCTCAACAAAGTGAACACGCCTGCTTTCCAGGGAACAGGGATACCTCCACGAGCAATCCGTCCTTCCGGGAAGAGACAGACCAGGCTGTCCCCGGATGCCTGAAAAAAAGCTCGCAATCCGAAAGGCGATCTTTCCGAAACCACGACGAACCGGTGCCCCCAAAGTCGGCACCAGAACTGGATCGCGAGTGCCCAGAACCAATGCCGTCCGTAATCCCTGTGCACCGCAAAAAGAGCGGGCCGGTCGAGCCAAACCGCGAGCAGGGGGCCATCGCACAAACTCCGGTGATCGGCCGTAAGCAGGACTGGGCCACACGGGGGAACCTGCCCCGTGACACGAACCGGCACGAAACCCCAGACCCTCCGGCGCCGCGAAACCGATTGCCCAGTACTTTCAGGCACTGTCTTGAATCGTGCCCGGATCCTGAACCGGCCTCTGCGCAGGCGCTGGCTCTTACCCCCCTCCACGAGTCACTACCCCACCCGACAGCGAACGCGATCATGATGGGGATCAGCGAGGCTCTGGCCAACCCCGTGTGGAGTATGATCCGCCTCGATTCCGCATCTTGCAGCTATCGGGCACGCCGCCCATCTGGAGACCCGGGGGCGGAGCCCCTGACCTTGTAGTTTCCGATTTGTGACAGCCCCTTGGCTACCGGGGCTTGAGACAGGATCAACCCCAAAACTTTATACTATCGGTAAGGTCTGATCTTGTGTAGACCGGGATTGTCACTCAAGCGTTATCCGTGACGGAACGAGGCAATCCCAGGAGATGTACTATGAAACCCATCCGATTGATTTCCCTGCTGGCCCTGACCCTGATCGTGGCAGGCTGTGCCTCGACCGTCGGGGTTGAAATCCAGCGCAACGCCAATTTCTCGAACCTGAACCGCTTTGCCTGGCTCTCCCCGGGGCAACAGCCCATCAAAAATCCGATCGTCAACAGCGGAATCATCACGCAACGGGTCAAGCAAGCAGCGATCGCGGCGTTGCGCAATCGTGGGTTTTCATACCGCAAGAAGCCTTCCCAGGCCCAGTTTCTCGTGACCTACCATATCATTAGCCACCGTGAGTTCGAGTACAACACCCCGTTTTTCCCTGGATTCGGATTCGGGTTCCCTTACTACGACGATTATTTCTACCCAGGGACTGCGTTCCAGATGGGTGGTTTCGGATTCGGCTATGGTTATGGCTTCGGGTACGGCTATGCGAACACCTACAGCTATCGCAAGGCGGATCTCATTCTTGACATCATCAGCGCGAAAAGCCGCCATCTGATCTGGCGTGGCTGGGAATCCCAGATCGTCACGAAGAGCAACTTCTCGACGCGTGCCATCTACCATCTGGTCAACCACATCCTGCAGCATTTCCCACCCCGCTAGTCGCGGGCGCAGAGCTGCAGGTGGGCTGCCCTGCGAACACAAGCGGCAAGCAGGATGACAGCGCTCTATACGCCCTATTTCGGGTTACGGGAAGATCCATTTGGCATGGCGCCGGATCCCCATTTCCTGTTCCTGAGTCCCCTCCATCAGGAGGGGTTGGCACATCTGCTCTATGGCGTCACCCAGCCAGGCGGATTCATCGAATTATCCGGTCCGGTTGGGACGGGCAAGACCACCCTCGTCCGCCGGCTGCTGGAACAGCCACCGGCCGACTTCGAAATTGCCCTGATCATCAACCCCAAACAGACCCCCAAGGCATTCATCCGCAATTTGCTGCAGGAGATCCGGCACGAGGATTCACCCGCCACGAACCGTGCCGATTTGCCGACTTTGATCCAGCTCATCTATGACCGCCTGCTTGAGATCTACCGACAGGGGCGTCGTGTCATCCTGGTCGTGGATGAAGCCCAGGCGCTCCCGGTTGAAACACTGGAACAGATCCGGCTGCTGACCAATTTGGAGACCCGCACGACCAAACTCATGCAGATCATCCTGGTCGGGCAACCGGAGCTCGATGGCCTCCTTGAGCGCCCGGAACTGCTACCTTTGCGGAACCGGATCACGGCGCGATTCCGTCTGGGCCCGCTCCGCTCGAGAGAAACACAAGCCTACATCGATCACCGCCTGAAGGTTGCCGGTCTTTCCACACCGCTGTTTACGCGGTCCGCCCTGCGTTCAATCCACCGGGCTTCGCGTGGTCTCCCGCGATCGATCAATATTCTCTGCGACCGTGCCCTGCTCGGCGCTTATGTTCAACGGACAAGACTGGTCACACAGGCCTTGGCCAGGCAGGCTGCTCGTGAGGTCATCGGCGATCCCAAACCAGCCAGCTGGCTCCGCCGGGCGTTCACCCGGGCCAGCCTGTTCGTACTCTTCTGCCTCTTGGGCACCCTGCCCACCGGATTCCATCCCGAGATCCCGGTCAGCCGCATGCATCCGGCTGCAGAACGGATCGGGTCGTACCGGCATCCGGTTCTTGACCGGAAGCTTCCCGTCAAAGCCGGACTCTGAGCACGGTCGCATGTCGATCATCCTCGATGCACTACGGAAAGCCGAAATGGAGCGGAGCCGTCAAGGCTCCGGTCTCGCGATGCTCGGACCGGACCTCGCATCCGCGAAACGACACGCCTACCCGGTAGCCGGGCTCGTTCTGGCTGGTCTGATCGCGGGCATCGCGATGGCACTGGTTGGCGTTGCGCTGCTGGTCCCGACGCCCAAAAGGGACGGGGTCGCACCCCGGATCCTGTCCCCACGCGTCGTGGCTCCACCGGAATCACCCGGATCAAAGATGACGCGGACGCAAGCCCGACACGAGACCATCAGCCCTCTGAAGCCCGTGTTAACCCAAGCCGCCCGGACGCAACCGGTTGTCCAGCCTTCCCCGATCCACCACCACTTCCCTCCGTCTGCGGCATGGCAGATCCAGGTGTTCAGTTGGGCATCCCAGCGCAGCAACCGTTATGTGGTCATCAACATGCATCTTTACCATGCGGGCGATCGGCTTCCCGGCGGTGCTCGTCTGCTCGCCATCCACGACAACGGTCTCCTCGTCGAGGACCGTGGCCGACGATACTTCGTGCCGCGTCCTTGACCGGCGGGAGTTGACCCGCAGCCTGTATCCACCGCCCCCGATCCGAACCTTGATGCCCCTGTGGCTGAATCACTCACTCATCTCTCGGCCCGAAGAGTCGGGGATCTGATGGCCACCTCAAACCATAGGAGTCCACGGGCATCACGGGAACTGATTCTGGCTCCTGCCTGAACAGACCCGAAGCGGAGCAATCCGGAATCCGGTTCCCGCCGGAGTCGATCTGGTAATATCGGTGCAATGAAGCTCTCCGGTTTGCGCGTCTCGGTCCGAACGCAGGCAATCTGCGCGAAAACGCTCTGTTTGCTGGCAGCGGGCTCATGGGTCATCGGGTACTGGGCCGCGGCGCCGGTCCAGGCTACCCCGCTCCCCTCACCGCCCAACGATGCCCATGCCATCAGGACATCTTCTCCGCTCGCCCGTCTGCTCAAGACCGAGCATGTCTCATGGCTCCATTTGCAACCGCTTGGTCAAACTCGGACGGGGAGACCACTATTTGCGCTCATCGTCGGTCACCCGGCACACTCCAGGGCAGATGCGAAGGGATCGAGATTGGTCGTCCTGCTGAGCCCCGCCCTGGATCATTCCGGTCGTGCGGTGCGTACACTCGCCACCCAGATCATCCGGCAGTGGTCGAGAACCCCGGCGCTCCGCCGCCGCCATCGGATGCAACGGGTGCTTCTGGTCTTTTTCCTAGGCCGGGGGTACCGGCCCGTCCCCCAACCCCATGCCGATTTCGGCTGGCCAGCGGATCTGCCCAAACCCTCGAGCACCCATCCACAAAACCTGCTTTTGGCCATGACGCCGACCACTCGGGCCTGGCTCACCCTTTTTGAGCATTGGCATCCGGCCTTGGTCACTGAAATGGTCACCCGGCATTCGGCGGCTTGGCGTGACAGCTTTCTTTTCGGCGGCACTCCGACCAAACTGCTCGCACCGGGGCTTGCAACACTGGCCACCCGGCTTGTGGCCGATGCACGGACGAGCTGGAGCCACGCCCATCTCGCAGTGGGACTGTGGATGCAACCACGCAATCCTGAAAATCCGGGTGCGGGTGTTGAAACCGTATCGGCATCGCCAGCTCACATCATCGGCTACAGTGCCTTGGCGAATATCTTGGCGGTCCAGTGGGTCTTTAACCCTCATGTGGCCTTGCGGGTAGAAACCCGTGAGATCGCCAAAATGGGTTCTGCCTGGATTTCGGTCTTGGCCCGGGCAGCGAAACCCCTGCTTGAGACCGAACACCAACTCGCCATTGAGGCCCGGTACCATTACCCGGCATTTCGAACACGATTTTCCGTCCATGATGTCCTCAAGCGTTCACCAGACGCATTTCTGCTCAGGACATACGCATACAGCGAAACCCTGAGTCCCATCTCGGGCACGATCTGGGTCCGTTACGACCGGAACATGCCACGCAACTACCTCGTCCCGCGTTATAGCCGCCTTGAAGGCCTCGATCCGCTGCCAGATATCGCGGGATACGTCATCCCTGCTGGCTTTTCCTCAGCCGTCGAGATCCTCCGGATGCATGGCATCCAGATCCAGGACATCTCTTCGCCCGTGAAACTCAGGGTCGGAACCGAACGGTTGAGTCACATCCGGTGGCAACGCACGAGACACAACGCCCTTCCGGTGATCGCGTCATTCGACACCGTGGCCGAAACCCGTGAGTTCGTCTATCCCCCGGGTTCGGTCTTCATCCCGGTCAATCAGCGGCTCGCCCGGATCGTCGTCCTGCTGCTCGATCCCCAAAGTCCGTTCAGCCTGTTCCGGCTTGGCTATTTCAACTCGATTTTCAATCCCCTGCCGATCCACCCCCAGAGTGCCCTCGAAACCCTGGCACGTACGCTCCTGCGAAAACATCCACGCCTGGCCCGCCGATTCGTTGCCCGGATCATGCATCCGGCCTTTGCCGAGAATCCAACCGCACGGCTCGATTTTTTCTACCGTTACGTTTTCAGGGACCCGGTTTCTCCCGATCTCTATCCAGTCGGTACGCTTCGCCATGCCCCGCTGCACCTTGGGCGATCGCCCTAACCGCCCATGAGAATCCTGGTGGTCGAGGGATCCCGTCTTTACCAGATCAACTGGGAGAAGATCATCCGTGCAATCGGCCAGGAACCCGTCCTCGCCTCCTCCGGCCGGGAAGCGCTGTCTCTGGCCCGCACCATTCCTTGCGATACGGCACTCATCGCCTATACCTTGTCCGACATGGATGGCATGGCCTGTGCCGATCAGCTCCAGCAGGCCCCGCTCAATGCCGTCCATTGGCCGCTCATTGTGACCTCGAACCCCGACAGCTGGGGAGTGGCGCTGATGCACCACCCGCATTACGAGATCGTGGACCGCCAAGATCGTCACCGCATCAGCACCGCCCTGGCCGAGCGGGTCGGCATGCTCCGGTCTTTGCCCGCGCTCCCTGTGCTTTACATCGACGACAGCCAAGTCGCCGCGCAGCACATGAAAAACCGGTTCGAACGGCTGGGCATGACCTTGCATCACTTTTTTACGCCAGGTGAGGCTTTGCTGGCACTGCAGAAATCAGCCTACGGCCTCGTACTCTGCGACATCTTCATCGAAGACACGCAAACGGGCTACACCTTGATCCCTAAAATCCGGGAACAAACCCTCCCTTCTGGACCGGTTCCGGTCATCATGGTCTCGGGCGGGAACGATGACGATCAAAGACGCCGGGCCTTCATCGCCGGTGCGGATGATTTCTGGAGCAAATCTGCTTCCCTGGAAGAGATCCAGGCCCGGTTGCAGCGCTACGCTCTCGCTCGGAACTCGCATAACCTCATTCAGCGTCTCGAAACGCGGCTTCTGTCGGAGCGGTTGCTCGAGCCCCAGACCCGGTTGCCCAACGCACGGGCCTTCCGCGATTACGGATCTTGGCGCTTCCGGGTGGGGTTTGAGGGGCATGCGGGCATCCAGCTCGTCCTGTTCGAAGTCCTGAACCCCACGCTGGAAGGTGATCCCGCCTGGCTCGATCTTTCCGAACCAGAGTTCGTGACCCGGATCCGGCATTGGCAGGCGGGTCTGCCTCCACAGACCTTTTGTGCCTGCCTGTCCCCTCGCCGCTTTGGACTCCTCTCGCCAGCGGAACTGATGGGGGACCATACTCGAACGCACGCCGCGTGTGACAATCTCACGCAAACCCCATCAGGATCCTTCGCCCACTGGGAAGTGCATTCCGCTCAGGTCACGGTTCCGCCCGGATCGGACTTTGAAGCCCAATGCTATGCACTGGAGCGGGAACTCGGGACGATTGAGGAAGAATTGTCCCGATGCATCAAATAGGCGGCAGGCAATCGGAATAGTCCTCCTGAAGGACACGCTGGGCGCGGACTACGTCACCCGACGGGACCTGGAGCTTGATCCCTCCGACGGCCAGGGCGTAAAGCCAGTCCATCTGGACCAGATGCTGGTCCTCGAGACGGACCGCGAAACCTTCAACTTCAAGACGCCCGGCCACGATTTTTGCGTTGACGACGTCATCGAACACTGCAACGGTCACGAAGCGCTCATCCTCGCACCCGTCTGATGCCAGAGCGGACTGTTTGATCATGCCACTGACTTCGGCAAAAGCCACCGGACCAGTACGAGCCCGAGCTCATATAGTCCATACATGGGCAATCCCAAAAGCGTCATCGACAAGGCGTCGGGTGGTGTGAGGAACGCGGCAATAATGAAGCAGATCAGAAACATATAGCGCCGGTTGCGTCTCAGGGTCACTTCCCGGACGACCCCCGTCAAAACCAGCAGCACGATTACGACCGGCATCTCGAAGGAGACGCCAAAGGCCAGCATGAGGTGCAGGCAGAAACTGAGGTAGTACTGGATATCCGTGGTCATCGCCACTCCGCGGGGTGTCACGGAGGCAAAAAAATGGAACGCCATGGGGAAGATGACGAAATAGGTGAACGCGACTCCGACGTAAAAGAGCACGATGCTCGCGACCAGCATCGTCCGGACAAAGCGGCGTTCCTTCCGATAGAGTGCAGGCGCGACAAAAGCCCAGAGTTCGTACAGAAAGACCGGCATGCAAATCATGAGCGCCACAAGAAGCGTCAGCTTGAAAGGCACAACGAATGTCGTCGTGACGTGAATTGCAATCAGATGGCTGCCCGGTGGCAGGGCCGCCAGTAAAGGAAGCGTCAACCAGACGAAGAGCGGGTCCGCCCAAGGGAAGAGCAGTAGGAAAGTAGCCACAAACACGGCCGCCGAGATGAGCAACCGGCGCCTGAGCTCGACGAGATAGGCTACGAGGGTCGGGCTCAGCCATTTTTCGCGGACCTCGCTCATCGCAAAGCGGGCGGACCGGGAGGCTCACGGTTCTGGGTGGGCTGATCATTGGCGTGCTCGTGCTCTTCAGGTTCGTGCTCAAGTTCAAACACATCCCCAAAATCCTCGTTGAGCCGCGACCAGACCGTGCGCGCCTGCCGGATCCAGTTTCCGAACAAACGCGCAACGGACGGGATCTGATCCGGACCCACCACGATCAACGCGATGAGCGCAAGCACGACGATTTCACCCAGGCCAAAATCAAACATCGAGTAACCCGGATCCGGTCGCGTCCAAGACCTTCCGCCGCGCCTCCCTGGCTTCAGGCGGTACGGTGGACCCCTGATTCAGGGTGCCGGGTCCTTGTTTTCGGGCGGGGTGCCGGTTGCGGCAGGCGGTGTCTGCTTAGCGGGTTCGGGTTTCTTGGCGTCAGCGGGCTCACCATTGAGCGCTTCCCTGAAACTGCGGATCGCCTTGCCCAGGTCAGGGCCGATCGTGCGCAGGCGGCCCGTGCCAAAAATCACAACAACGATCGCAAAAATGATGAGCAGGTGCCAGATACTCAGACCATCGAGTCCCATGGTCTCTACCTCCGGCGGACCAATCAGGCCGCAGTAAAGAACCTATTTTAGCTTATCTCGGATCCCTCAGTCGTGAGCAGGAAGGTCACCGGACCATCGTTCACAAGATGGATGCGCATCTTGGCGCCAAATCGGCCGGCGCCGGCGGTCGCGCCCGGATAACGGGAGCGAGCTTCCGCCAGCAACTGCTCGAACAGCTTGGCACTTGGATCACGTGGCAGACCTTGATTCAGGTCCGCCCGGTTGCCATGGCGGGTATCGGCCACCAAGGTGAACTGGGGCACCCAGAGGACACCCCCAGAAACGGCCTCGACATCGAGATTCAGATGACCTTCCGGATCGGAGAACAGCCGGTAATGCATGACCCGGTCGACCATCCGGAGGGCTGTCGCGTGATCATCCCCACGCTCAAAACCCACCAGTACGAGCATGCCGAGGCCAACCGAAGCGATGATTTCGCCGGAGACCTCGACTTCGGCTTGAGTCACCCGCTGGATCAGCGCCTTCATCAGCTCACCCCCCTTGATCGGCGTGTTGAGAAAAATATCCTTAACGTATCAGATATTTGCAGATCATGGAGTTTCCGGTCCCAAAGTGTCCCGGGGTGCCATGTAAACGATCGTTTACAAAAAGTGTCAACATTTGTTGATATTATTTTCATGCGCGCACAGGCATACTGCCCTACGACAAGGATCATGCGACGTGCGTACGGAAAGGTGGGGAGGGTGAGGTCAGATGCGTCGCGTGCCCTGAAACCTCGGGCACCTATCCCCGCCATGGACTGGATCACCGGACCTTCGGTCTTGACCGTGGGACCGGGGTCAGCGATCCGGTCCAGCCCGCAATCGGCGACAATACCGGCAACCCGTGCGGGAGCGGAGAGACCGTCGTGGCGACCGAAAACCAGCAATTCATCCCGGGGCCAGCCGGACCCCTTGATGCCCGCATCGGCACTGGACTTGCAGGCCAGCTTGCACCGGCTGCCATTGCGGTCATCTTCCATCCTCACCCGCTTTTTCAAGGCACGCTCGACAACAAGGTGGTGTTCACGCTGACCCGGGCGGCCGGTCATCTCGGTGCCTATACGATCCGGTTCAATTTTCGTGGCGTCGGAAAGAGCGCCGGGCACTACGGGGAAGGAGCGGGAGAGCTGGAAGACGCGCATGCGGTCATCGACTGGGCCTTTGCAAACTGGGGACGGGATCTCGCACTCTGGCTGCTCGGGTTCTCCTTCGGAGCCGGAGTGGCCATCCGCGCCGCCCGTCCCGCCGGTGCGGCGTTGCTGGTCAGCATTGCACCGCCCGTCGAGCACCTCGCACTGGCCAGAGACGAAGCTCCGGTGTGCCCTTGGCTCGTGATCCAGGGCGATCGGGATGAAGTGGTTTCCCCACGGGCCGTGGCCACCTGGTGTGCGCACCTCAACCCCCCACCCGACTTCAGGCTATGGCCTGAGACCACCCATTTCTTCCATGGTCACCTCACCCCGCTCAGGCAAGCGGTCACTGAATTTCTCGGCGCCCATCTGCCCGAGACTGCATCTGCACCTCCCGTCACGACCCTGCGGCGGGCTTCGACGCAAAATCAGTGACGGGAAGAACAGCGGGTCACGGGGTTCCGTACCGGGAAGACCCCGCTCGAATGGGGATTAGGCCATATCCTTGAGTTTCTTGAGCGCCAGAACCTTGACGACGTTGCGCGCCGGTCGCGCCTTGAAAGTCGTGGGTTCGCCCGTGAATGGATTGACGCCTTTTCTTGCTTTCACCGCTGGCTTGTGTACCAGCTTGATCTTGAGCATCCCCGGCAAAACGAAAAGACCGGCACCCCTTTTCCCAAGGCTTTTTTTGATCTGCCCCTCAAGTGCGTCAAAGACCGCGGAGACCTGCTTGCGGCTGAGCTCGGTTTCCTCGGATATCGTCCGAAGCAGCTCGCTCTTGGTCAGAGGCTTGGCAGCGTGATTGTTGCTAGGCATGTGATTCCTGGTAGTTGGAGAGAAAAACGAACCCGCTAAATCTACCATAACCCCAGCCGGAAGGGTGGAATCCCGGAACATGAGGTACCCGACTGACCCCTGTTTCAGGGGAGTGAGGCCCGAGCCGCCATACCGGCTTTGGATCTCAGTCCATCAGCGGATGCGGATCCCTGGCAGCAGGATATTGACGAAGAACAGAAATGCCAAAGCGAGAACGGGAGCAAAATCGAATCCGGTCGAGACTGGCAGCAGGCGCCGCAGGGGACGCAGCAGAGGCTCATAGATTGCCTCAAGGAAGCTCAGCATCGGATGGCCGGGGTAGGCCACAAACCAGCTCAGGACGACTCCGACGATCAGGGTAAAGATGTAGAGGTCATCCAGCAACGTGAGGCCTTTCACCCCCGCCGCAAGGATCAGCATCGGCCAGGGCACAGCGGGGCCCCTGGCCCAGAAGGCAAGGATTTCAAGGTCCAGCCAGCAGAGAAAGAACGCCCAGGCGAGGCTCCACCAATCCCGTCTGAGGCGGCGCCCGCCGCCATAGCGGTAAAAGGGTCGCAGCAGTGGCCAGGTGATGCGCCCGATCCCCTGGATCAGCGGGTGCCTCGGATCGACCCGGCTCCAGCTCAGGGCAAACCGCGTCAAGAAAACCAGCGCATAGAGCGTGAACATGAAATTGATGAGAAAGATCCAGGCGCTCGACCAGTGCAAGATCATGGCTTCGTCTCCGGTGAGGGATGCGCAAGAGCACGGGCACGGTCATAGGCTGCACGCACTGCGGCCGCAATCCCCTCTGGAAACCCGGGACGGGAAAGCTGTGCGAAGGCAGCAGCCGTGGTCCCGCCGGGAGAGGTGACCTGTTCACGCAGCTCCCGGAACGCTCCCTGGCCTGCCTCGGCCAGCGCCAAGCTTCCGATCCCCGTCTTCATCACGAGCAAGCGTGCCATGCGCGGTTCCATCCCCATCGCAACCGCCGCCGCTTCGAGCTGCTCCATGAAGTAGAAGAAATAGGCCGGTCCGCTTCCGGAAAGTGCCGTCACGAGATTCAGCTGGTCTTCCACCTCCAGCCAGAAGACGGTGCCCAACCGGTTGAAGAGGCTCTCCAGAAGCCGTCGGTCGGTTTCCGCTACCGCATCCGGGACATACACCGCAATCACCCCTTGCCCCATTGCAACAGCCAGGTTCGGCATGGCCCGCATGAGCCTCACTGCGTCTGGAATCCATTGACGGAGCTGTGCAACCGGAACACCGGCCGCCAGGCTCACGACCCGGTATACACCGGATCCCCAAACGGCACGGAGCGGAGCCAACACCGTCCCGAGATCCGAGGGACGGATGGCCACGAGCACCACCTGGGCCCATTCAACCAGCGCACGATTGTCTGCCTGTGCCACCACGCTGAGGTCGCGTTCCAGTCCGATGCGCCTCTCGGGATCCGGCTCGCCCACTCGGATCCGCCCCGGGTCGATTCCGGACCGGATGAATCCGGCGGCGCAAGCCCGTCCGAGGTGCCCCCCGCCGAGAATGGCGATCCGGAAAGTAGTGGATCCCGGGCGGTCCTCGTCGCCGGAGAACGTCTTCAGGGAGGGGGCGCTTGCTGTTCGATTCACTTCGCTATACCTTTAAGGGAGTAGAAAGCCTGCGGGAACCCCGTATCATGGCCGAAGAAGCAGTCAAAATCCTGGATATTACCCAGCTCCTCCAGTTTGGCGTCCGGAACAACGCCTCGGATCTCCACCTGTCTTCAGGAGAACCCCCGATGATCCGGGTCGATGGAGACATCCGGCGGATCAACCTGCCGCCCTTGGAAAACAAGAAAGTACACGACATGATCTATGACATTATGAACGATAAGCAACGTAAACAATTCGAAGAATTCCTGGAATGCGACTTTTCCTTCGAGATCGGGGGCCTCGCCCGTTTCCGGGTCAACGCGTTCAACCAGAAACGGGGCCCGGCAGCGGTGTTTCGGACCATCCCCTCCCAGGTCCTCACCCTGGAGGAGTTGGCCAGCCCCACGATATTCAAGGAAATTTCCCTGCAACCCCGCGGACTCGTCCTCGTCACCGGACCCACCGGATCGGGCAAGTCGACCACGCTGGCCGCCATGGTCAACCATGTTAATGAAAACCTCATGTCTCACATCCTCACCATCGAGGATCCAATCGAGTTCGTCCACGAAAGCAAGAAATGCATTGTCAACCAGCGTGAAGTCCACGAACACACCCTAGGCTTCGCAGAGGCGTTGCGAGCCGGTCTGCGCGAGGACCCGGATGTCATCCTGGTGGGCGAGATGCGCGACCTCGAAACGATCCGGCTCGCACTCACCGCAGCCGAGACGGGTCACCTGGTATTCGCCACGCTCCACACGAGTTCGGCCGCGAAGACGATCGACCGGGTGGTGGATGTCTTTCCCGCCGCTGAAAAAGACATGGTGCGGACGATGCTATCGGAATCCCTGCGCGCGGTGATTTCCCAGACCTTGATGAAACGCATGTCCGGCGGACGGATCGCGGCTTATGAGATCATGATTGCGACTCCCGCGATCCGCAACCTGATCCGGGAAAACAAGGTCGCCCAAATGTATTCCGCTATCCAGACCGGCCAGACCCATGGGATGC
Organism: Pseudomonadota bacterium; assembly: GCA_021852325.1. Lineage (GTDB taxonomy): Bacteria > Pseudomonadota > Gammaproteobacteria > JAKAQQ01 > JAKAQQ01 > JAJZNM01. The sequence continues at coordinate 1,531 of JAJZNM010000151.1, read as the reverse complement.
AGACGCTCGACCAATGCCTCACCGATCTCGTGAAGCGAGGCTTGGTCGCCCGCGATCAGGCCCGGGCCAAGGCCACCAACAAAGACCTGTTCGCCTAACGACGAGGAACCCCATGGACCGCGATCAAGCTGTCAAATTTGTACAAGACATGCTCCGGATCATGGTGCAGCGCCATGCGTCCGACCTCTTCATCACGGCCGAGTTTCCGCCCGCGATGAAGATCGATGGCGAGGTCAAACCGGTCTCGGACCGGCCCTTTTCAGCTGAGCAGGCCGCAACCCTGGTACGCGCGCTCCTGAATGACCGCCAGTCACGCGAGTTCGATGCCTCCAAAGAAGTCAACTTCGCCATTGCACCCCCGGGCATCGGACGGTTCCGGGTCAGCGCCTTCGTCGAACAGGGTCGGCTCGGAGCCGTGTTGCGAACGATCAACACACAGGTTCCGACGATCCGGGAATTGGACTTGCCCCTGGTACTGGAACCGATCTCCATGACCAAGCGTGGACTCGTCCTCGTCGTGGGCGCGACCGGGTCCGGCAAATCGACAACGCTGGCGGCCATGATCCACCACCGCAATACCCATGCGCATGACCATATCGTTACAATCGAGGACCCGATCGAATATGTGCACGGCCATGCCTCCTGCATTGTGACCCAGCGTGAGCTCGGGATCGATACCGAATCCTGGGGATCTGCCCTCAAGAACACGCTGCGCCAGGCTCCGGATGTCATCCTGATCGGCGAGATTCGCGACACCGAGGCGATGACCTATGCAGTCGATTTTGCCGAAACCGGACACCTCTGTCTGAGCACCCTCCATGCCAACAACGCGAACCAGGCACTCGACCGGGTCATCAACCTCTATCCTCCGGAACGCCGTCAGCAACTCCTCATGGATCTTTCCCTGAATCTCAAAGCCATGATTTCGCAACGGCTGTTGCGGCGAGCGTCTGGCACGGGCCGCGTCGCCGCCATGGAGATCCTGATCAACACCCCCCTGGTCGCGGACCTCATCTTCAACGGCCGGGTTGCAGAACTCAAAGAGCTCATGGCGAAATCGACCGAACTCGGCATGCAGACGTTCGACCAGGCCATTTTTGACCTGTATGAACGGGGCGTGATCAGCTACGAGGAGGCGATCCGCAACGCCGATTCCCAGAATGAGTTGCGCCTGCGGATCAAGCTCGAGAGCCGCCGGGCCAGCCGCCCGGCGGATGACAGTCTTGAAGACCTGAAACTGGCGGAGAGCGCGCCGAAATCGACTATCCCGATCCGCAAGCCGAGATGACGCCCCCTCTGACGTGGGGGGGCGGGAACGATCCACTCTAAGGAAGCATGCATGAATCTTGAGCCCTATCTCCGCCTGATGGCGGAACAGAAAGCTTCTGATCTTTATCTCACCACCGGATCCCCGATCAAGATCCGGGTCCAGGGCCGGATCCTGGCCGTCGGCAAAACCGTCCTCGACGTGACGATGATCCGTGAAGCGGCCTTGAGCATCATGCCCGAAGCCATGATCGACCAGTTTGAA